>DATBCR010000393.1:0-7140 GCA_036270375.1 Pseudonocardiaceae bacterium
ACACCGTTGGCGGCGACGTCGCCACCGGCGGGGTCGGCTCGACCGGCTCCGGCAACCTCGCCGTGGTCCCGGTGACCGAGCCGACGGACGTCTTCGGCAACGCCGCCGCCGGCATCGGCAACGCGACCGCCGGGGCCTACAACTCCGACAGTTCAAGGGCTCTCGGCAACGCGTACACCCCCGGCGACGGTTCGAGCCTGTCGTCGAACGCCGTCACCGCACCGGTCGCCGGCGCCAACGACGTGTTCGCAAGCGGGGCGTCCGCGATCGGCAACGCGGCCGGCACTGCCGGCAACGACGTGACCGCAAGCTCCGGCGGCTACACCGGCACCACAGGAACCGCGTCCACCGGTTCCGGCAACATCGGCCAGCTGCCGGTCGCGGCCCCGGTCGAGACGTACGGGCTGGCCGGATCGCTCGGCGGCACCTCGGCCGGCACCGTGCCGACCGAGACCAAGTCCGTGCGCGCGGGCGGATCGCCCAACAGCAAGGACGACGGGGGCACCGCGAGCAGCAACGTGGTCGCCGCGCCGACCGCAGTGCCGGCACAGGTGTTCGGCGACGCGGCCGGCGTCGTCGCGAACACCGGCGCTGCCGCGAACAACGACAGCACCGTGCGTGCGGGCGGCGACCCGACCGCCGCCGGCACCGCGGGCACCGCGTCCGGCAACATCGTCCAGCTCGCCACCGCGACACCGGCGCAGGTCTTCGACGACGGCGCGTCCGTCGTCGGCAACGGCACGGCCACCGGCGAGAACGACACCACGATCGGCTCCGGCGGGGCCGCGACGGCCAACGGCCGCGACGGCACCGCGTCCGGCGACATCGTGAACGTTCCGGACAGCGGGCCGATCCAGGTATTCGGGGTGGCCGGCGCGTCACCCGGCAACGAGGAGGCCGATTCGCTCAACAACACGTACACCACGGCGGGTGCCGGCACCACGACCAACGGCGATCACGGCGCGCTCGCGGGTGACGTGGTGACGGCCCAGGCCACCCAGGTCGAGCAGGTGCTCGGCGCGGGTTTGGCGGCCGCCGGGAATTCGAACGCCGTCGGGGTCGACAACACCGCAACCCGCTCGGGGGGCGACGTGACCACATCCGGTGAGTGGGGCGCACTGTCCGGCGACCTGGTCGGCGTGCCGGCCACGGACGTCACCCAGGCCGTCGCCGACGGCGTGTCCGTGGTGGGCAACCAGCGGGCGTTCGGCGGCAACACGACAAGTGCCGCGTCCGGCGGGGACATGCGTACTGCCGGCGACGGGTTCCTCAACGGCACCGAACTGGTTCGGCCGTTCGGTGCCGACGTGACGATTTTCCGTGTCCCGGTTGAGGTTCTCGGCCGGGCGATCGAACACGGGTTCAGCTCAACGTCCATTGTGGATAGTGGTTCGGCGCCCGATGTGGACGTACCGTTCGGCGCTTCGGCGCCGGAACAGCAGTTCGGGCCGTCGGACGCGGTGGACGGGTTGTTGCGGGCCGACCAGGTGCCGGCGATCGGTGACCTGTTGTCGGTGCCGAACCTGCGGCGTTCGGTGCCGGGTGCGCCGTTGAGCACGCTCGACATGTCGCAGACTCAGGTGTTCCCTGCGATCTCCAGCCTCGGTGCGGCACCCGGCTTGCCAGGTCTGCCAAGGGTTCCCGGCGTGCCCGGGTTTTCGAGTGTGCCAGGACTTTCCGCGCTGGAGATGACGCAGCGGCTGCCGGTGATCTCGCACGGCCCTGTCGTTCCGGCGAACCGGCCTGGCATCCAGTCGCGGCCGACCGTGCAGGCCCAGCCGGCGCCGTCGGGCCTGCGGTACCTGCCGATGACCGGTGAACTGCCGGTCGCCGGACAGCTGCCCGCACCTCGGCTGCCGTCGCCGAGCCTGCCCACCGGTGGACTGCCGACTGCTGGTCTGCCGACCGGTGGACTGGCGCCGTCGCTGCCCACGTCCGGCCTGCACGCACCATCGCTGCCGACTCCCGGGATGCCGAGCGGCCTGCCCGGCGGTGCGCTGCACGCGCCGACGTTGCCCACATCGGGTGCCGGGCCGGTGTCGGCGAGCGTGCCGACGGTGACCAAGCCGAACGTGCCCGCGATGCCCAGCCTGTCCACCATTCCGGACCTGCCGCCGGTGCCGACACTGCCGGCGATGCCGCCGCTTCCTCGCCGGCCGAGTGCGCAGGACCTGCCGGCCGCACCGGCGTTGCCGACGCCGTCGCTGCCGGTGCTGTCCGGCACGTCCCTGCCGACCCTGCCGGCGCCGTCCGTCACGGGGCCGTCGGTGCCGGCCCTGCCGACACCGCACGTGCCCGGCACCCAGGATGTTCCGGTGCCGAGCCTGCCGACCCCGAGCCTGCCGACGCCCGGCCTGTCGGCGCCGTCCCTGTTCGCGCCGAACATCCCCGCGGTGCCGAGCCTGCCCAAGCCGTCGCTGCCTACGCCGTCGCTGCCCACCCCAGGGTTGCCGACGTCCGGGCTGCCCGTCCCGGCCGTGCCGTCGGTACCCGCTGTCGGCACCCCGCACGTCCAGGACGTACCGGCCGGCAGCGCGCAACAGCTGATGGCCCAGCTCAGGGCGCTGATCAGCGACCTGGAGAACTCGGCATCCGGTAGCCCGACCCAGCTCCGCCCGATGGGCGACATCCAGCCGCCCACCATCTGAAACCAGTCCCCGCTGGGACGACAGGCCCGGGAAGTCACACTTCCCGGGCCTGTCGCTGTCTGGCCAGTCGCGACTCGAGATGCGTGATCATCGAGTGCACCGGAACCGCACCGTCACTGGTCGCCCAGCGCACCCGCGCTCGGACACCGACCCGATGCCCGCCGAGGCGCACCGACCGGTTGGCGAGGTCGAGCACCCGTGCCGCGATCGGTTCCCCGCTGCCACCGGGATGTTCGGCCACCACCGCGAACCGGTTGCCGCCGTAGCGTGCGACCGCGTAGTCGTCCCGCAGTCCCTCGCGCAGCCGCCCGGCCAGCACGGTGAGCAGCGCGTCGCCACGCTGGAAGCCGAACTCGGCGTTGATCCGCGTCATCCCGTCGACGTCCAGCAGCACGAGGGTGGCCAGCGTGCCGTGCGTCCGCGCGCGAATGAGGGCCTGGTCCAGCCGGTCCAGCAGCAACGCCCGGCTCGGCAGCCCGGTCAACGGGTCGAGCAGCCCCTGCGCGTGCCCGACCGCGGTGTGCACCGGCCGCAACACCACCAACATCCGAGGCCGGCCCCGGTGACTGACCGGGTAGTAGGTGACCCACAGTCGCACGTCCCGCCGACCGCGCCTGCTGATGAGCATCGGTATCGCCAATTGACTGCCGGCCCGCAGCACCTGCCCGGCCAGGTCGGCCGGCGCAGGCAGCGGGGCGCCACCGTCGTCACTGGCCAGCCAGTCGTCCGGCCGCGTGCCGTCGACCAGTTCGGCCGCGCTCAACCCGAGCAGCCCGGCGGCCACATCGTTGCCAACCAGCACCCGCCCCAGCTCGTCCTGCAACAGGACACCGACGCGCAGCTCGTCGACGACTTCGGACCAGATCGTGTCGGTGATCTCCGCGGTCGCCGTCTGCCCGGCACCCATACCGCTCGCCTCTCCCGTTTTCGCAGCTCCCGGGCGTGGTCATGGCAACTGTATGGCCCGCCGAGGCGCATGACCGCTCAAAGCCACCGCAACCACCCATCCCGGTGATCTTCCTACCACCGGACAACCCGTACCTCTCCATTCACGACCAGGGCCGTCATGCCGTAGATGGGGCCTTCGCGCCAACTGGTGCCGACCTTGGTTTCCATCAGCTCGCGGGTCAACTCCGGGACGACGCCCACCGAGGGAATCGGGTCCGAGAGCTCGACATACGTGATCGCGACGCCAGGGTGTGACCGCTTGATCGGGAGAGCGGCACGTTGCTGCGAGGTCATTCGGTCGAACTCACCCACGACCAGGTATGTATAGAAGGCGGCGGAACCGCCGAAGATGTTGTCCGACTTCATGGCGGGCAGGCCGAGGGCCGTCGAGTCGGACACCAGTCCCAGGCAGGCCGACTTCCCCCCGGCAGCAACCCGCGAAGCCACCTGGTCCAGCTCGGCGACCCTGGTGTCGGGACAGGCCGGCGGCTGCCCCGTCCCGATCATGATCAACACTACGATGGCGGCCAGCGAGACCACCCCGGCGGTGACCGAGGGCCACATCTTCCGCAGTGTGCTCGGTGGTGCTTCCGGGGCGGCGGTGGCCACCAGCCGCTCCTGCATCCGGATGTGCCAGAACTGGTAACTTTCTCCGGATACCCGCAGTAGCTCGTGTTCGTGCGCCTGTTCCAGGAACGCCACCAGCCGCAGTGGCAGCCGCCGCATCGCCGCCAGCGTCATCCGGGCCAGACCGAATCGTGCCCACGGTCGGGCCAGCAGGACGCATCCGCCCGCGACCAGCCCGACCACGGCACTGGCCCAGATCAGCGCGGGCAGGTGCGCCTGGTCGACCCGCCATGGCACATGTGCGGGCACGCCGGGGAAGCCGTGGTCGAGGACCACTGGCTGGCCAAGCCACGCTGCCAACTGCTGGCCGAGGTGACCGCCCGCGGTGCCGCCCCACGTCGCCGCGGGCACTGTGCTCAAGCCAACCAGCAGCGTCACCACCGCGGCGGCGACCAGGCTGGACGTGCGCTCCTGGCGAAGCAGATCGAGCGGGGTGGTCACCGCGAGCCGGTGCCCACGCGCGGCCCAGTAGCCGTGCAGACCATTGCCGAGCCCGACGACAAGGCCCACCCCGGCGGTGACGCCGATCAGCGTGCCGATCTCGGTGGCCACATCCGCCGCCTTGGTGCCCAACGAACTCAACCCGATAACCACCGCGAACCCCACGCCGAGCGCGGCTATCGCACCGTTGCCTTCGACGAGCAGCCGTACGAATCGTCTGCGCGCCATCCCCGGATTCCGCGTGGCAGGGCCGGCGTAGTGCACGTTCCCGCTGGATGCCCAACCCAGGGCGATCATCGCGACCACACCAACCCCCCAGGACGGAATGTCTTCGATCGAACTGGTGGTGGGCAGCATGGCGGCCACGACAGCGGTGCTTATCGCCAGGACCAGTCCCGCGAGCAAGATCACCGCGCCCAGGCCTAATGGCGGGGCCCAGTCCGCCAGTCGCCACCAGGACAGGTCGCGTGTGTCATGCGAGTGCAACTGTTCGGCCAGGTAGGTCAGCCATTGGCGACCCTGGCCTTGGTTGGCCTCGTTCATGCTGTCGGCGAGCACGTCGACCAGCCTGTCCTCCATGGCCAACCGGTTGTCCAACTCGGGATCGCTCAACAATGGCGCCGGATCGGCGGTCCGGAACCCGGAGATGAAGAGCGAGAGCATCAGCGGCGTGGACAACGCCGTGGTCAGCGGGCTGGTCGCGTTGGCCTTGACGTGGTCGATCACCGCCGTCCAGAAATGGGGGCGGTCGTCAGTGGTGCGCAGGTAGTCGGCGATGTCCTGTGGTGACAACGCTTGCACCTGCACGACCGGCGCGCGCAGCAGTACCGGTGCGCCGGTGGCCAGCAACTCGACGTAGTCGGCGGAGCGGCAGGTGAGGACTATCGGGCGAGGCCCGCGCAGCGTGTCGTTGATCCGACTGACCGCCCGGCGGCGCACGTGCTCGGCCAGTTCGTCGAGGCCGTCCAGCACCGGCAGCACCAGCCCGGCGGCCAACAGCGCGGCCGGAATGGCGGTGTTGCCGGCGTAGTTCTCCTCCGCGAGGCTGCGCTCGACCCAGGTGTCCAGGCTCTGCGCCACCGGATCCCATGACGCCAGCGACAGCAGCATCGGCACCCGCTGGCCCGCAACCCGGGACCGCAGGAGGCCAACGGTCAGCGCCAGCGCCAGGAACGTCTTGCCCGACCCCGGCTCGCCGAGCACCACCAGCCGGTGGTTGGGCACGCCGTCGAAACCCGTGGCCAGGTCGGCCGCAGCCTGGTCGAGGCTGCCACGCAACTCGCCATCCAGGCGCACGATCACCCGCAGGTCGTAGCCCACCACCGCGGACGCCGGGGCTGCCACCGAGTCCTCGCGCCGCCGCCAGCGCAGCGGGATGGTGCGCCCCTCGCCGCGACCCGCCCGGTGCTCCAACTCCGGCTTCCAACGGCGCAGCAGCGCACCGGCGAGCAGAGCGGCCTCCTGGTCGTGGTCAATGGGCCTGGCGCCCTCACCGAGCCACTTCATCGCCGCCATGAACACCCCGACCAGGCTGAGCACGCCCGCCAATACGCTGCTGAGCGAGTCGTTGGTCGGCAGCGAGGCGTTGACCAGAGAAAAAACGACGGTGCCGAGGGCGAAGGCGGCGGCGACGAAGAGGGGGACGCGCCAGGCACGGCGGCGTGACTTCCGGTTGTGGCTGATCCCCACCCGCAACACCCCTCGACGCTCCTGGCTCGACTAGCCAATCGCCCGCCGGCGGCCGATCGCTACTGGATCCTGGGGTTCCTCGGCGCCACCTGCGCGGTCCCGACCGGCGGGCTCACGCGAGGGCGGTGGCCAGCAGGGCGAAGGCGGCGATGATGACGGCGACGCGGACGTAATGGAAGCGGTTCCACCGGTTTAGCTGCTCCTTCCAGTCCTCGGGCCGGTTCTCGACGGTCCACGTCTTGTTCCGGTTGTTGATCGGGACGAGCAGCAGCAGCGACATGAGCACGCTCACGATCAGCAGCGCGGCGGCGATGACGACGAGGCCGGCGCCGTGGTGATGCCATCCGGCGATGGCCCAGACCGCGCTCAGGACGAGCGAGCCGATGTACCAGAACGGCATGAGTGCGCCGAGCATCCGGCCCCCGTGGGCGCGGCCGAGCTGATTGCTGTCGTCGGGGAGCCCGTTGAGGATCGCGTTGAGGACGAAGGCGACGGAGAACTCGACCCCCACCATCAGGCCGACGACAACGGTGGTGAAGACCTCGAGTGCGGTGAGCACGATAACCCTCCTGGATCTAGTGTTGCTAGCTGATAAGGCAACACTAGTACTACTGTCGCTCGGTTGTCTAGCGGTGCTAGGATCGGACCATGTCGGTACAGGAGCGCAAGCAGCGCGAACGGGCGGACCGCGAGCGCCTCATCGTGGCGACGGCCCGCGAACTCGCCGAGCAGCAGGGCTGGGACGCGGTCACCACCCGCCTGCTCGCCGAGCGCATCGAATACAGCC
>DATBCR010000394.1:0-2785 GCA_036270375.1 Pseudonocardiaceae bacterium
GCAACTGGCCGACGCGGAGGATCTGCTGGCCGGGCTGCGGCGTCGGGACGGCGTGCGTTATCCGGTGCTGGTGCCGAACGAGCGGGGTCTGGATCGGGCATTGTCGGCCGGAGTTCGGGACATCGCGGTGTTCGGCAGCGCAACCGAGACGTTCGCCAAGCGCAACCTCAACCGGACGCTGGACAGCCAGTTCGCCATGTTCGAGCCGGTGGTGGCGCGGGCGCGGGCCGAGGGGCTCGCGGTGCGGGCGTACGTGTCGATGTGTTTCGGCGACCCGTGGGAAGGCGCGGTCCCGGCGGCACAGGTGATCACGGTCGGCAGGCGGCTGTTCGACCTCGGCTGCGACCAGCTGTCCCTCGGTGACACGATCGGCGTGGCCACCGCGGGTCAGGTCGAGGCGCTGCTGGCCGGGTTCGTCGCGGCCGGCACGCCGATCGACGCGCTCGCCGTGCACTTCCACGACACGTACGGGCAGGCGCTGGCGAACACGCTGGCCGCACTCAGATCTGGTGTGTCCTGTGTGGACTCGTCGGCCGGCGGTCTCGGTGGTTGCCCGTATGCCGAGTCGGCGACCGGGAACCTGGCCACCGAGGACCTGGTGTGGATGCTGGACGGTCTGGGCGTGCGAACCGGTGTGGACCTGGACAAGCTGGTCGAGACGAGCGTGTGGCTGGCCGGGCGGCTGGGTCGGCCGAGCCCGTCCCGGGTCGTGCGCGCGCTGGCGGGGTAAGCCCAAAAAATCACCCGTTCGGGTGGAACCGTTGGCGTCGGCGCATCGTCAGAGCCGGCAATCGAGGACCATATCCGGCGACAAGGAGACCGGAGGTGGCCGTGCCGACCAACCACCGGGACGAGGTCGCCCAGTTGCTCGCCGACTACCGGCGCGGCCGTGAGCAGCTGGCGTCGGTCCAGCGCACGCTGATGTCCATCGCCGAGTCGGCCACCAGCCAGGACGGCCTCGTCACCGCGACCGTCGACTCGACGGGCACGTTGTGCGGCTTGACGATCGCTGATGAGGCCTACCGCCGCCACCGGCCGACCGAACTGGCAGACACGATCCTGCGCACCACCCGATCGGCCGCGTTGAAAGCCGCCGAGCGGGCACGGCGGGCACTGGCCCCGGTACTGCCGCCGGACACCGATCCGGACGCGTTGCTCACCGGCCGAGCCGACCTGACCGAAGCCGAGATCGCCCCGCCTCCGATGCCGGCCGTCACCCGACCGAGCGTCGACGAGGACAGCTACGAGGACACGAGCTGGATGGGCCGCCGATGACCAACGGATTCCAGGCAGACACGGCAGAACTGGCCCGCCACGCCGGCGAGTTCCCCACGTTCGCCGCCCGAGCGAACGCGATCCACGGCGAGTTGGCGGCCGCACTGGACGCGGCCGGCCCATGCTGGGGCGACGACCCGGCCGGCCACAGTTTCGCGGAAGGCCACGTGCGGCCAGCGGAGTCCACATTGGACTCATTGGGCGCTTTGTCCGGCCGCCTCGCGGATGTCGGCGACCGTTTCACCGCGACCGCCCGCGGCTACCAACAGGCCGACGAGTACAGCGCAGGCCAACTGCCCGACTGACTGGAGAGGGCATGGGCATCGAACTCCCCGCCGAACTGGCCGACGTGGCGGCAGCGGCAGGCGTGCAATGGCCCCAGGCGGACGAGGAGGCGATGCGCGCCAGCGCAAAGGCATGGCGCGTCGCCGGCACGAAGACGTCGGCACTGGCCACGGAGGCCGACGGCACGGCGAACAAGGCACTGGCGGCCGTGCAGGGCAGTGCCGGAAGCGCGGCGCAGCAGCATTGGCACACGTTCGTCGCGCCGGACACCGGCCACCTGACCGGCTCGGCGGCCGGTTGCCTTGCCGCGGCCGACCGCCTCGACCACGCGGCCGACCAGGTGGGCGCGGCGAAGGTCGACATAGTCCGACATCTGGTCAACCTGGCGAAGAACACGGACGCCGCCAACTCCGCGGCGGCCGCCAGCCACCCGACGGCCCTGGCCGTCCTGACAACGGCGGTCCACGGCACAGCGGCGAACGTGGCCCAGGTAAACCACACACTGACCACGACAATCCGACTGGACACCCCGACACCCAGCGCCACAACGGATCCACGCCCACTGAGCCAGCAGCACGGCTTCGCGCCACTGAACCAGATCACCCAATCAGCCAGCTCGCTAGCCCAGCCACACGGCGATCACGGCGTGCTGCCGCTCGGCCAGTCGACTGGAGCGATCGCCATAGGCGGCCACGGTTCGCCGCTGGATCAGATCAGTCAACCGGCCGGGGCGCTTGGGCAGTTCGGCCAGTCGCATGGCGTGTTGCCGGTTGGTCAGGTGAGTCAGTCGACGGATGCGGTTGGTCAGATCACCCAATCGGCCGGTGGGCAGGGTGGTCCGGTTGATCAGGTCGGTCAGGCGCCGGCCACCGGGATCGCGCCGCTGCCGCACGACCCGGGCGTGAACGGTCCTGATCCTGCGCACACCAGCCCGGTCTCGGCTGGACCTGTGGTCGGCGGACATGGCGCTGCCATCCCGGCGACCGGTACCACAGTCGCCCAGTCCGCGGCGCCTTCGCCACCTGGGCTTGCACCACAGGGCGCCGGCGGTCCGACCCCGACGTTCGCCGCCTCGGTGCCAGCCCCTGGGCCGGCGGCTCCGATCACCGATGGTCCGGGCTGGGCAGCCGCAGGTCCCAGCGGCCTTGCGCCTCTCAACCCGGCGCCCGCCAGCAGTCCCGCGCCTGTCGGCGGACCGGCACCCATCAGTGGTCCCGCACCCGCC
>DATBCR010000395.1:0-1908 GCA_036270375.1 Pseudonocardiaceae bacterium
GAGGTTCCGATGGCTAAACCCGGTGTGCCACGGGCATATAACCACTTCTCCAACGTCACTGTCGGCCTGTATCCGGGGCTGGACCGGCAGGCCCGGGCCGACCGGATCGCGGCAGACCTGACCGACGCCCGCCGACGCGCACAACACCCCGCGATGCGCGCGGCGGACGGGGCGTTCGCCGCGGTGCCGGCGCCGCTGCTGCGCTGGGGCATCAGCCATTTCGACCCCGACGTCCGGCCATCGCGGGTGTCCGGCCACACCGTGGTGTCAAGCGTTAACCGCGGACCCGGCGACCTGCACTTCGGCGCGGCACCGGTGCTGCTGACCGCCGGCTATCCGGCGTTGTCACCCATGATGGGCCTCGTTCACGGCGTGCACGGGATCGGCGACACCGTGGCGATCAGCGTCCACGCGGCCGAATCCGCCGTCGGTGACGTCGACGACTATCTCGCCAGGCTGGACGCTGAACTCTGACGAAGTCTATTCGGCATCACCGGATTTAGCTTCCGACTCTCGGGTCAGGCCGGCGGCGACGATCAGCTCTTCGTGCAACTCGAACCACACCGTGTGGTAGGAGTCGATCAGTGGCCGGGACAACCAAGCCGTGTCGCCGGCATGGACGTTGTCCAGCGCTGACTGCAGTTTGGCCGAGTAGCGGCTCAGCCGCGGCAGCTGGGCAGCAGCCGCGTCGACGATCGGCGTTACCCGGCGGTGCACGTCATCGAGACGGGCCAGCACAGCGGCGTCGTAGTCGCGGTCCTCGTGGGTGTTGGGTTGGCCGTCCTTGAGTTGCCAATCGGTGACCAGCGCTTTGAATTCGGCGTTGACGGAGCGAAATTCGGCGTAGGCGGCGGCCAGCGCCGGTGTGTCGATATGCTCGCGCTCGTTGGCGAGCAACTCGGCGAGCCTGACACGGCCGTCAGGGCTGACCCGCAGCGGTTTGCCGTCGACCAGCAAGCCCGACTCGGTGAGCCGGTCAACGGTGCCGGCAAGGTCGTCCGCATCCTCTCCGAGTGTCGCGGCCAGGTCGGCCAGGCTTACCCGACCCTTCAACCGGACCGCCTGCAATACGGTCAACTCGCTCACGCGCCCTCGCTGAGTCGGATCGCGGCCAGCATCGCCAGCAACGGGCTGGCGGACACCACGTCGGTGTGGCCGCTGGCCATCGCCGCGCGCACGGCGCCGTCGGAATGGCTCTCCAGTCGTGGGTAATCGCCGCTGGTATGGCCGCGCAGCGGGCTGACGCGTAGGGCGATGTCGGCCAACTCGCGCAGCTCCGGTGTGTGGTCCTCGGACCACGCAGTCAGCTGCAGAGTCCCCTCACGGACTTCGCCTTCGGTGCCGTCGACGGTGACCAGTTTGCCGGCCAGCAATTCCGCGATCCCGCGGCCGCAGCCCACCACCGCCACCCGGCCGAGCTCACGGCTGACCACGGCCGCGTGGCTGGTGGCCCCGCCGGTCTCGGTGACGACGCCGCGTGCGACCAGCATGCCGTGGATGTCGTCGGGACTGGTGTGGTTGCGCACCAGGATGACGTCCTCGCCACGGTCGGCGGCATCGATCGCGGTGTCCACCTCGGTAAAGGCCCGCCCGGTGACCACACCCGGCCCAGCCGGCAGGCCCTTGGCCAAAAGCTTTGCGGTCAAGCGGTTTTCCGGTTGCAGCGACGGCCGCAGTAACGCCTCCACATGCGCCGGTCGCACCCGCCGCAGGGTTTCGGTCTCGTCGATGAGGCCGTCGTCGTGCAGTCGCAACGCCAGGCGCACCGCGGCCTGCGCCGACCGCTTCGCCGGCCGCGTCTGCAGCAGCCACAACGTCCCGTCTTGAATGGTGAACTCGATCTCTTGCACGTCGGACGCGAGCCGCTCCAACGACCGGGCTGCGGCGATCAGTTCGTCGTAGACAGCC
>DATBCR010000396.1:0-10638 GCA_036270375.1 Pseudonocardiaceae bacterium
TCGTCCAAGTGCTCGATCAAGGTCAGCACGACCGGCGCAATCGTCTGGCTAACCTTGCTCAACCGGGCCAACAGTTCCCGATCCGGCTGTATCACGCTCGACCACCGCCAGCCACCGCTGCCGGCCGCCTGGGGTTCACGCGCGGTCGTACATACCTGCAGGCCGTATCGCCGCGTTGAGCAGCCACAGCACGTCACCTCCTGTGTCAGGAAGCGACGCTAAGAGTGATCAGTGCAGGTCATGGGTACTGTGGGATACCCGAGATCAAGGGGTACAGGTTGTACCCCTTTCAGACAGCCATGCCAAGGTCGTGAGCCAGCTCCCGCGCGTCGTGCCGCACTGTCGAGCCGCCATGTTCGACCAGGTCCAATGTGGCGGATCGAGTGAAGATGTTGAACCGCGACGTATCGGGGGCCTCGGTATAGGCGCGGCGTAGCAGGTGGATACATGCCACATATTCCCGGCGTTGGTGGTAGGCCCGGGCGGTTTCGATCATGTGAAAGCTGCGGCGCGTCGCCGACGGGATGGTGTCCAGATCCAACCGGTCTGCCTGACGGGCGGCCGCACCACCGTGCGCGAGATCGGCCAGCATCGTCACCGCATAGGCGTCGACCATGCCACGTCCGAACATCAGCCATGGGTGGACATAGCCGTCGCCCAGTCCCCGGGCGGCTTGGTCGGCGTTGTCCCAGTACCGCCAGGCGTCGCCCTCGTGTCCGACTTTGGCATAGGACAGGGCTACCGCCAGATGAAGCAAGCCGGACAGGGCTCGTTCGTCAGTGCTGCGTTCCGGGTCCAGCAACTGGGCCGTATCCATCGCCAGCTGTGTTCGGGCTTCCTGCTGTTCTCCCGCATCCCGGAACCGGTGATTGGCGTACCAACCGGCGGCCGCCATCGCAACCGGGTTGTCGGCGTCCTGGGCGGCGGTCATCGCCCGATCGCTCGTCAGTGCCACCAACTCGGGAACCGGTTGGAAGCTCAGGAAAAGCTGCGTCAGATGATAGACCTGCGCTTGTGCCGCCAGCGCTCTCCGACGGTCGTTTCCCTCGGCTTGGCGGACGGTGATCCGCGCGTCGAACAGTACGGTCGGCAGAAGCCCGGCGACGGCGGTACGGTGTCTACGGGCACCGTGCCACAGTTCCCACAATTGGCGTACGCGTGCTTCCAGGCCAGCGACATCGGCCGGTCCGTCGTTACTGGCGATCGTGTAGACCGCAAGCGCCTTGGCCACTTCGGGAAGCTGTTCGTGTGCGTTCTTCGTGTAGGTGGCGGCGGACAACCGCTGGTCTCCGGTCAGCTCCGCCAGGTCGGCAATGCCCAGTACCTCAGCCAGGCGCAGCAACAAGGGCAGGCGAGGGGTCAACAGTCGACCGGTTTCCAGTGCCTTGACCCATTCGCTGCTCCTGCCGACCAGGCCGCCCAACACAGGACGTGACATCCCCGCGCGCTGCCGGTGCCGGCGAAGCCGTTCCCCGAACGGAATCACCGTGTCGTTGGCCATGCCGGACCACCTATGCCAAGTCGGATCCCCTTGCCACCCCGATCCGTCGACCAAGGGCTAGCTCGGCAAGAGGGCTGACTCAAGAGTAGTCGAGCGGCCCGTCACGGGTTGATCAGGCTCTGAGCTGCGGTTTCCCGGTGGTCAGGTACAGGTCCACGGACTGTCAACCTTGTGACATACCTTGAGGTGTTCGTCCGGTACGTTTAGAGATCCGGCCATTCTGACTCGGTGTCCGTGATGGGCTGCTCCCACAGTTGCCACTCAACGCAGGTTGGCCGCCCGCCGGTATCCGCGAACTCGTGCGCCGCCTTCCGAACCAACGCGGTCGGCACTTCCGCGTTCGAAGGGAATTCTTCGGCGGAGGTCATGTACATGTACAACAGCGCTGCGCCGTCCGAGTCTTCCGATCCCCGGCTGAACTCCCGTCCACCCTCGACACTGACGAACAATAGAACACCCCGGTCACTGTGAAATCCTACGTAGAGCGCAGGGTTGGAGTGATCGTTTGGGCGGCTGATCGTGGCCAGGGCCGGCCATTCGGTGTCCGATATTGCCATCACATGGTCGAGTGCCGCATCCAGCTCCGCGCCATTGTGGACGATCTCGCCTTCTGCGGTCTGGTCGTGCGAATACCACACGGTCCAGGTGATCACGGCTTGGCACCCCCGGTGAAGGTCCGCCGGTAGTTCGGCGCATGGACAGTCAACGTGCATCCTGCGGGCAGCATCACGGGCAGTAGTGTCGCGCAACCCAGGGGACCGGCACACACACGGTTGTTCACTACGATTGTGGCCTGGTGCGGGCTCCCGGTCCGTTCGGCCGCTGTCCGCAGGTGGTAGGCCAGTTTCATTTCCGCGTGCGTGGCCGACACCGGCAGGACTCCGTGCTGACGCAGCCAGGCGAATGCCGCTTGCGCCGTGCTGTCCGCGCCGCTGACCACCGTGCGCGTCATGCCATCCGCACCCACCCACCGGCCGTGTGTCTTGCGACCCGTGCCCCGCTCGGCCGGGGTGATCGGTGGCGGCAGCTCCCGACGCAGTGTCTCGACCTGCTCACCAGTGAGCTGCCACGGTTTGCCGGCCGGTGGGGCCGGGCTGATAGCGACGGGTGGCTCGGTCGGGGCGCTCCCGGCTCCGGCGACGGACGCAAGATAGGTATTAGCTCGGTCGACGGCTTGATCGAGGATCGCTACTGCTTCCCGGCACTGGTCGTACGCGGTCCGCAGGTATGCGGCCGACTCGGCCAGACCCGGCTGGGCGCTACCGTCGCCGAGCTGGGCGTACATGCGCCCAGCTTTCTCGATCGGCAAGGCCACCCTCACCACAGCGGTGCGGGCGGCGGTCACCTGCCTGACCATCGCCCGCACACCTGCCACGAGCTCGTCGATCGAGGCCACACGTGGCATCGTGACGCCCGTCGGCGGACATTGCCGGCCGGAAATTGCCAGTTGGCATGACGATCACTCGTGTGGCCTAGCCGACGATCGGGCGAACGACTCTGCTGGGCTACTGGGGCACCTTGTCGACCACAGCCAAGCTGGGGGCTGTGTAGTAGTACCGGCGGTGGCCAAGGAGCAGACCTTTGTCGGAAATCGTGAAAACGTCAACGAAATCCACGTCGAGCCGTTCGTCCGGACAGGGGAACGCGGTGGGGCCGGTGAAGTGGCCCATGGCCGCGACGCAGTCGCCGCTGGCGATGACCTTGTACAGCTCGTGTCGGCCGGGTGGGCCGGACAGGACGGACATCAGATCCAGGACCTCCGCGCGGCCGTGGGCGTGTGGTGCGTCGGGGCGCTTGAGCTGGATGTCGTCGTCCAGGAGTGAGGCGTAGCCGTCGAGATTGCCCTCGTCAAGGTACAAATACGAGAGGCGGACGTGGTCAACGGCGGCCGCGGTGATCATCGCACTCGGCCGGGCGCTGCGGTACATGGCGGCCTCCTCCGGGGGTGGCGGCCGCCGGTGCCGGCCGTCGGTATCCACTCTCCGCGACGGTGGCAATCTGGGACTATCGTCGCACTATCACGATTACACGGATACGTGACACCTCGGCCTGCTCTGATCCGGTGGAGATGTGAATCTTCGAGACGCCGAACGGTCTACGGTGCCGACCGAACGGCCGGCAGCCGGATGGCATTTGGACTGCATACAGTGGCGATTTAACCTCGTTACATTCTCATTGGGTTCCGGGTACCTGTTCCTCACGGGGCCCCGCCTCGGAGGTGCGTGATCGATACGACAACAGCGGTGCTGCCCGCCGCCGCGACCGCCGGCCGGTTCCGGATTCTCGGGCCGGTTGAGGTCGACGGACCGGCCGGGACGGTCCGCATCCCGCCGGGTCGGCAGCTGGTCATCCTGGCCTCGCTGCTGGTGGAGGCCAACCAGGTGGTCAGCACCGAGCACCTCGTCGACACGCTCTGGGACGACCAGCCGCCGGACACCGCCCGTACCCAGGTGCAGATCTGCGTGTCGCGACTCCGGAAGATCCTGTCCGACGCCGGTGTCGACGTCCCGATCCTGACCCGGCCGCCGGGCTACCAGCTGCGGATCGACGAGTCCCTGCTGGACATGCACTCCTTCACCAGCCACCTGGCCGAGGCGCGGGTGCTCGCCAAGGAGGGCCGCGCCGCCGAGACCGCCGCACTCCTACGCTCGGCCGTCTCGTTGTGGCACGGCCCGTGTCTGAGCGGCATCCCGAACCGGCCGTTGCGGACAAGGGCGCTGCGCCTTGAGGAGGACCGGCTCAACGCCATCGAGACTTATCTCGAACTCGAACTCGGGCTCGGCCGGCACCACCAGCTGATCGGCGAGATCACCCGGCTCGTGCACGAACATCCGCTGCTGGAACGGTTGCGGGCCTTGCTGATGCTCGCGCTGTACCGATCCGGCCGGCAGGCCGAGGCGCTGGAGACGTACCGCGCCGCCCGCGAACTGCTGATCGACGAACTCGGCCTGGAACCGGGCGAGGAACTGCGGCTGCTGGAGAACGCGATCCTCAGCGGCGACACGTCCCTACAGCGCGCCAACCCGGAACCGGACGGCGGCGGCGCGCTGTTCGCGTCCGAGCCGACCGTGTCCCGGCGCACCGAACTGCCCCGACAACTGCCCGCCGACACGGCCGACTTCATCGTCGACGAACGGCTCATCGCCACCGCGGAGTCCGTGCTGGTCGGCGGCGAGCACCGGCGGGCGGTGGGTGTCGTGGTGATCGTCGGCCGGCCCGGTGTCGGCAAGAGCACGATGGCGACGCACATCGGGCACCGCGTGGCCGACGACCACTTCCCGGACGGCCAGCTCTACTGCGACCTGCGCGGTGTCCGCCCGGACGCCGGTGCCGCCGTCGACGTGCTCGGTCGTTTCCTGCTGGCCCTTGGCATCCCGGGTGCGGTGATCCCGGTCGGGCTGGACGAGCGGATCGAGCTGTACCGCACCTTGCTGGCCGGCCGGCGGGTGCTCGTCGTGCTCGACGACGCCGTCGCCGAGAGCCAGGTCATCCCGCTTCTGCCCGGTAGCAGCAGTTGCGCCGTGATCATCACGACCCGCACCCGGCTGACCGGGGTGCCCGGCGCCCGACAGGTCGAGCTTGCCGTGCTGGACGCGCCGAAGTCGCTGGACCTGCTCGGCCAGATGGTCGGCCCCCACCGCGTGGACACCGAACCCGAGGCGGCGGCGGCACTCGTGCGCACGGTCGGCGGGCTGCCGCTGGCGCTGCGCATCATCGGCGCGCGCCTGGCCGCCCGGCCGCACTGGACGCTGGCGTCGATGGTGCACCGGCTGGCCAACGAGCGGCGCAGGCTGGACGAGCTGTCGCACGGCGACATGACCATCCGGGCCAGCCTCTCGCTCACCTACGACAGCCTGGATCTGCCGTCCCGCAAGCTGTTCGGCCTGCTCAGCATGGCCGACGGGCTGACACTGCCCGGCTGGTCGGCCGGCGCGGTGCTCGGCGACGACCACACGTACCCGTCCGATCTGCTCGAACCGTTGGTGGACGTGCAGATGCTGGACGTCACGGCGGTCGCGAACACCGGCGAGTTCCAGTACCGCTACCAGGACATCGTCCGGCTGTTCGCGCGCGAGCAGTTGGCCATCGAGACCAGCCCGGCCGAACAGCGCACGGCGATGGAGCGGCTCGTCGGCGGCTGGCTGGCGATCGCGGAACAGGCGCACCGCCGGATCTACGGCGGCGATTTCACCGTGCTGCACGGCAACGCGCCGCGCTGGCAGCCGCCTGCCGACTACGTGGCCCAACTCCTCGCCGATCCGCTGGACTGGATGGACGGCGAACAGGCCAACCTGTGCGCCGCGGTGAGTCAGGCCGCGGCGGCGGGATTGGCCGAGGCGAGTTGGGACCTGGCCGTCACGCTCGTCACGCTGTTCGAGGCGCGCGGCTATCTCGACGGCTGGGAGCGCACGCACACCGACGCACTGGCCGCGACCCGCGCCGCCGACAACATCCGGGGCACGGCGGCACTACTGAGTTCTCTTGGCACGCTGCACATCAACCGCGGCCAGCTCGATCGGTCGCGGGACGTGCTCAGCTCGGCGCTGACCATGTTCGAACAGCTCGACGACCCGCGCGGACTCGCGCTGTGCCACCGGGATCTCGCGCTGCTTGACCGCCAGGACGGCGACCACGACGGTTCTTTCGCCCGCTACGACCTCGCCCTCAAGTACTACGCCAGGGTCGACGACGTGGTCGGCCGGGCGATCGTGCTGACCCAGAGCGCGCCCATCCTGACCCGGCGCGGCGAGATCGCCGCCGCGCACACCCGGCTGGCCGAGGCGATGGAGATCTACCACACCGTCGGCTATGCCGGGGGTATCGCGCACACGCTGCGCCGGATCGGCCAGGTGCACCTGACATCGGGGGACTACGAGACCGCGGCACGGACCATGACCGAGGTGCTCGGCATGGTGCGGCAGAGCCGCGACGTGATCGGGGAGGGTTACCTGCTCAGCGATCTCGGCGGTGTCAGCGCCGTCGCGGGCCGGTTGGACCAGGCGCGCGGTTTCTTCGAGCAGGCACTGGTGTTGCGGGAACAGATCATGGATGTCGGTGGTGCCGCGATGGTCCGCCTCGAACTGGCGAAAGTGCTGGTGCGGCTGGGGGAACTGAACCGGGCGGGGGAACTGCTTGAGCAGGCCGCCGCGAGCTTCGGTGAGCGGGGGATGGACCGGGAACTGCTTGCCGCGCAACAGGAGTTGGCGTCGGTGCGGGCCGGGGAGACGGTCCGGGACTGACCGGTCCCGCTGGGGCTCAGCCTTCCCAGGGGTTGCTGCTGGTGCCGACGACGACGGTGTGCGCGGCGGCGGTCGTGGCCGATGCGGTGGTGAACGCGGTCTGCAGACCGAGGGCGAGGACGCCGGCGATCGCGGTGGTGACGGCGATCCGGGCAATGTTCTTGATGGTGTTGGCGTTCATTTCCGGCTCCTTGGCTCGGTGTTTCTCGGTGGTGAGCCAAAAGCTAGGAGCCGTCCCAATCCCCGGACTATCTTCGCCTTTATCGCCGCGCTATCACGGCCGAGATGCCCTATCCATGCTGGTCAGAGCCTGATCGAGCGCCCGAAGTCGGGTGTGTTGGTCTCGTGATGCCGCGGTGATAGCGGAATAGCCCACGATTGGCGAAAGCAGGTGTACGGCGAACGGATGGAACGAGGAACTCGACATGGCGGTGCGGGTGGCTGCGGACGAGGTTCCGCTCGCGTTCGGTCGGCTGCTGCACGGGCACCGAATACGGGTGGGGCTGACACAGCGCGAGTTGGCCGACCTGTCCACCATCAGCGTGCGGGCGATCCGCGATCTCGAGCAGGGCAGGGCGCGGCGGCCGCGCCAGGACACCGTGCGGCTGATCGCGAACGGCCTGCGGCTGGGCCGGCAGGCACGCGTGGACCTGGAACTGGCCGCCGACCACGGCCGTCGGGGCGGCGTGCCTCGGCCGGACTACGACGCGGACCTCGCAGCGCCGCCGGTGCTCACCGAAAGCGCCGTGGTCGGCCGGGAGCCGGAAACCGCTGTGCTGGTTGGGGAACTCGTCACCGGCCACCGGCGGCTGGTGGACCTGGTCGGGCTCAGCGGCGTGGGCAAGACCCGGCTGGCACTTGAGGTCGCGCGCTGCCTGCACGCCAAGCACCACGTGCCGGTGCTGTGGACCAGCGCGCCGGGCGCGCCGGTCGCGGTCGAATCGTCGATCCGCGACGACGGGCTCGCGACCCTCGTGCGGGCCTGCGTGTGCGAGGTGTTCGGCCCGGCCGGCCCGGACCGTACGACGGCCGTCACCGATCTCGCCGACCTGGTCGCGGACCGCCCGACCCTGCTGGTGATCGACGGCGTCGCCACCCGCCGGCCGCGTCCGGAACGGATCGGCCGGCTCCTGCACGACTGCACCGGCCTACGGGTGTTGATCACGTCCGCGCCGCCGTGCGCGCTGCCCGGCGAGTGGACGTTCCTGGTGTCGCCGCTGGCCACCGCGGCCGAGGACGACCCGAACCCGGCCGCCGCCACCGCGACCCGGCTGTTCGCCGACCACGCAAGAATGGCCACGTCCGACCCGTGGCTGACCGACGCCGATCTGTTGACAGCCAACGACATTCCCGCCGTCGCCGAGATCTGCCGGCGACTCGACGGCATGCCGGCGGCACTCGTGGCGGCAGCTTCGTGGCTGTCGGTCTACGACCTGGACCGGGTGCTGGACGCCGTGCGCGCCGACCCGGCGAACCTGCTCGAGCACATCTCCCGCGTGCACCCGATGGCCGATCCGCGCGACGGGATCACCCGCTGCCTGGGCGACCTGCCGGCCGCCGACCGTCAGGTGCTCGCCCGGCTGTGCGAACTCGGCGAGTTCACCCTCGACGACGTGGTCCGGCTGACCGGCCGGAGCCTGCCCGAGTCCGGCCGGACCCTGCGCGGCCTGCTCGAACACGGCGTCGTCCGGGCCGGCCAGGTCCGCGGCCGGTCGTCGTTCCAGGTGTTGAACCTTGTGCGCGCCATGGTCGACCGCCTGGCCTGACCCGTTTCGGAGCTGCTTCGCGGCACCTGATACTGCCTGTGAAACTGCCGCTCCAACTTCCGCCCGACCCTCGTTCCCATAGGTAGCTTCGATCCACGAATTTGCTCAAGCAGAATGGGAACCAATGTCCGCTCGGAACGTTTCGGCGGTGCGCCCGCACGTCGGCATCGGTGTCATGGTGACCGGGACGGTCTCGGGCGCCCGCACCTGGAATCTGATCTTCCGCACCCTGACACCGAAATCGGTCCAGGTGGCGTCATGACGGTCATCGCGGGGCCGTCGTTCGGCGCCTTCGTCAACGCCGCCGCTGCGGCCGGCACACTTGTCGTGCAACCGAGGATGGGCTTCGGTGACCCGGACCAGATGCGGGCCGGCCTGCTCGCCACCAAAGCCGCCGACGCGACCACCGTCGGCACCATCACCGTGGACAGCTACACCAGGGTCGGCGCGCACGCCGCCGCTCGCACCGCGCTGCGCGACGGCGCCACCCTCAACGGTTATCCGCTCGTCGTGCACTCGGTTGACCGGACCCGTGCGGTGCTGAGCGGGGTCCGGGACGCCACGTTCCCGGTGCAGGTGCGGCACGGATCGGCGTCGCCGCTGCGCATCATCCGCTCGCTCACGTCCGTCAGCCTCGACGCGACCGAGGGCGGTCCGGTGTCGTACTGCCTGCCGTACAGCCGGACGTCGCTGCGCTTGGCCGTCGCCAACTGGCGGCAGGGCTGCGAACTGCTGGCCGAGCGGAGCACGCCCGGCCGGACACCCCACCTGGAGAGCTTCGGCGGCTGCATGCTTGGCCAGCTCTGCCCGCCGAGCCTGTTGGTCGCGATCAGCGTGCTCGAGGCGATGTTCTTCGTACGGCACGGGATCCGGAGCGTGTCGCTGAGCTACGCCCAGCAGACCCATCCCGGCCAGGACGCCGAGGCGCTGCACGCGCTGCGGGTGCTGGCGGGGGAGTACCTGCCGGCGGACGTGGACCGGCATGTCGTGCTCTACACGTACATGGGGGTCTATCCGTCGTCAGCGGCGGGCGCCGCCCGGCTGCTCGCCGCGTCGGCCCGGCTGGCCGCGCGTACCGGCACCGAACGTCTCGTCGTCAAGACCGTGGCGGAGGCCGTGCGTATCCCGACCATCGCGGAGAACGTGCAGGCGATGGAGTTGGCCGCGAAGACCGCGCGGGACACCGAGGTCGATCCGTCCACTGAGGACACTGGAGTGCTCGCGCAGGCGCGCAGGCTCGTTACCGCGGTACTCGACCTGCACGGCGATCTCGGGCAGGCCCTTGCCATCGCGTTCGAGCGAGGCCATCTCGACGTGCCGTTCTGCCTGCACCCGGACAACGCGGGCCGCTCCGCGAGCACGATCGACGACGACGGCAGGCTGCGCTGGTCCGCGGTCGGCGCGATGCCGATCGACGTGGACGCCCCGTCCGGTGGCGGCCCACGCGTGATGACCACCGACCGGTTGGTGGCGGCCCTGTACCACGTGGCGCGCGAGTTCGACGGATGACACCCGAGGGGAGACGGATCCCATGACGCGGACGGAGTATCCGATGGACGGTCCGGTCGGTCGGCCATGATGTCCGGGGGTCCGATGTGGACGGCGGCCGACCGGGTCGGGGTCGGTGCGATGGTCATTTCCGGTGTGGGGGCGGAGGCCTGGGTCGGTGTGCCGGGTGCGGTGCCGCCGACGCGGGGGCCGACTGTTGAGGTGTGCGCCATGTTCGTGCCGTCGGTGCTGCCGATGCTGACGGTCCGGCCGGCGGGCGGCGACCATGCGCCGAAGGCGGCGGTGTGGGCGTTGCGGAGTCTCGGGCGGGGGTTTCTCGGGGGGCGGTTGTGGCTGATTTCCGATGACGATCCCGTGCGGGACAGCGGGATTCGTCGCGGGGAGTGTCTCGCGGTCGTGATGGCCGTCGACGACGCGCTGGCCGGTGGGCATCGGCCGACCGGTTTGTCTGGAAATGGGTTGGTCGAGCGGCTGTTGCGTGACCCCGTGCATCTGTGCGGGTTGGCCGCGGCGGCCGGACTGGCTGTCTGCTGACTCGCGGTCCTGATGGGTCCGACCGGGTTGGATGCGGACTACCTCGCCCGTGACTGGCCTTCGACCCCAAGGTGCCGACCGACGTGTG
>DATBCR010000397.1:0-11361 GCA_036270375.1 Pseudonocardiaceae bacterium
GGGTCGTGCGCGCGGTGCGCACACGCCTGGCACTCAGGTGGTCCGAGTGCCAAAAACGTGTTTAGCACTCTCCGCCTCCGAGTGCAAGAACAGCAGGTCACCCACGGCCTACGAGCCGGTGCCGCCGTTGTTGGTGAACGCGATGATCAGCACCACGATGACCACGATCGCGGCGATGCCGACCAGGATCGGCAGGCCCCACCTCGACAGGACGCCACGCTCCGGGGTGAACGCGCTCGCGCCGGCCGGGGTCGGCGGGCGCAGCCGCATCGGCTCACCGGTCACCGGCGGCAGGCCGGGCTGGGGCACGGGTGGTTGCGGCCGGCTGGGCTGGTAGCCGGTGTGCGCGGGGTAGTTGGGCGGGCGCGGTGGTCCCTGCGGATGGTGTGTCTGCTGCGGCATCGGTGGCGATTGTGGCTGTGGTTGTTGCGGCGACATGGGTCGCTGGACCGGGGCGCTCTGCTGAGGCGGGGTGGCACGCATCGGTGGCACACCCGGCCGGGCGACCGATGCCAGCGCCGAGCGGGCCGCTGCGATGAGCGACCGGCAGTCCGGGTAGCGGCCGTCCGGCTCCTTCGCCATGCCGGTGCGGATCACCCGGTCGATGGCACTCGGCAGGGTGACCAGCGCGGTGGCCGCCGGCACCTCCCGGCTCAGGTGGCCCGCGATCACCTCGGTCACCTGGCCCTGGAACGGCGGCCGGCCGGTCAGGCAGGCGAACAGCACGCAGGACAGCGCGTACTCGTCGGTCCGGCCGTCCACCGGTTCGCCGCGCAGGTGCTCCGGCGCCGCGTACGTCGGCGACCCGAGGAAGTCGCCGCTGCGGGTGCGATGGCCGGTCGCGCCACGCCTGGTCAGGCCGAAGTCGGCGAGGTAGACGTGCTCGCTCGACGACTCGCGGGTGGTGACCAACACGTTGGCCGGCTTGACGTCCAGGTGCACGAGGCCGCGTTCGTGCAGGTTGTCGAGGGCCTCGGCGACCTGTGCCAGCAGGGCGAGGGTGCGGGCCGGGCTGAGCGGGCCGTCCTTGATCAGGGTGGCGAGGTCGGCGCCGTCCACCAGGCGCATCGCGATGTAGAGCAGGCCGTCGACCTCGCCGAAGTCGTATAGCGGCACCACGTTCGCGTGGTCGATGGCGGAGGTGTTGCGGGCCTCGTCGACGAAGCGTTCGCGGAACTCGGCGTCCCCGGTCAGGTTCTCGCCCATCACCTTGAGCGCCACCTTGCGGCCGAGCCGGACGTCGGTCGCCCGGTAGAGCACGCTCATACCGCCGCGACCGAGCACACCGTCGATGCGGTAATGACCGATGCGACGCCCGGTGAGGTCCTCCGACACGCCCCGGAGCCTAACGTTCCTCGTCGTCGGCCCGTCGCCGGTTCGTGGTCCTCGGCTCACCCGTCAGTGGCCGGCGGGCGGATGTGCGGCCAGCCAGGTCGCCATGGCCATCGGTCCTCTCGTCTGGGTGACGAGCTGGCCAGGTCCGGCAAAGTCGATGACAAGGCCCGCACCGGTACGGATGGACTGGTGCACGGCCGGATTCACCGCGCGCAGCCGGCACTGCACGGTCTCCGGGTACGCGACGACATGCCCGGGATCGACGGTGACCAGCTCGCCGGCGGCCAGCGTGACGAGATCCATCGCGCCGAAACACGCCAGCACGACCGGCCCGGACCCTTCTGCGTGCGCGAGGAACCCGATGTCGCCGCCGAAGACCGCCTGGAAGCCGGTCCAGCCGGTGGTCAGCCGGACGGTGCCGGCGGCGGCGAGCCACGCGTCCCGGGCAAAGCACCAGCCGACGGAGGCGTCCAGGTCGAGGATGTGCAGGTCGCCGGGCAGGCTCGGGGCCACGTCCAGCCAGCCGCCCTCGGCCGGCGCCGTGCACACCTCGGCGTCCCGCCACGACCTGGCCAGCGGCCGGAACACGGTGGTGTCGGCCCGGTCGATGCCGATGCCGTAGCTGGACGCCAGCATCGCCCCCGCGCTGGTCTGGACCGATTCGCCGGGAGCGAGCAACAGCCGGGCCACCCCGAACGTCGGCGTGTGCCGCGTGCGGACCTGCACGTCTGCGCCCCTTCCCCCGAACGGTCGTGTCGGCGTTCGGTGGGCCAGTGTGGCACGGGCGCGTGGGCGGGGCTGCCGCAAGCGGGACGAGTGTGAGGATGGGCGCATGTCTTCCCCGCATGGGCTGGTACCGGTCGAGGAACACCAGGCGACGGTCGCCGAGCTGATCGGCACGCTGCCGGTGGTGGCGCTGCCGGTCGCCGACTGTCTTGGCCTGGTGGTGGCGCACGAGTTGCGGTCGCCGATTCCGTTGCCGCCGTTCGACAACTCCGCGATGGACGGCTACGCGGTCCTCGCGGCGGATCTGGCCGGTGCCACCGCCGATCGACCGGTGGAGTTGCCGGTCGTCGAGGACATTCCGGCCGGGCGGACGGACGTTGTGCCGCTGGTTCCCGGGACGGTGCATCGGATCATGACGGGCGCCCCGATGCCGCCGGGGGCGGATGCCGTGGTGCCGGTCGAGCAGACCGACGCCGGCACGTCGCGGGTTCGGGTCCACGGCGAGGTCGCGCCGGGCACGCATGTGCGGCGCGTCGGCGAGGACGTGGCGGTCGGGGCCGTAGTGCTGGCGGCCGGGACGGTGCTCGGGCCGGTGCAGTTGGGTCTGGCGGCGGCGGTCGGGGCCGGGTCGCTGCCGGTGTACCGGCGGCCTCGGGTGTTGGTGCTGTCGACCGGTTCGGAGCTGGTCGAACCGGGGAAACCGTTGCTGCGGGGGCAGATCTACGAGTCCAACGGGATCATGCTTGCCGCTGCCGTCCGGTCGCTCGGCGGGGAGCCGGAGCTGCTGCGGTTCGTGCCGGACGACGTCGAGTCGTTCCACGGTGCGCTTGCCGGCCGGCTCGGTGGGGCCGATCTGGTGATCACGTCGGGCGGGGTCAGCGCGGGGGCGTACGAGGTGGTCAAGGACGCGCTGACCGGGCAGGGGGTCACGTTCTACAAGGTGGCGATGCAGCCGGGCGGGCCGCAGGGGGCCGGGAGGTATCGCGGAGTGCCGGTGGTGACGCTGCCGGGCAACCCGGTGAGCGCGGCCATCTCGTTCGAGATCTTCGTCCGGCCCGCACTGCTGGCGGCGGGTGGTCATGCCCCGGTACAGCGGCCTCGGCCGCGCGCGACGCTGCTGGCCGACGTGACCGCGCCGGCCGGGCGGCGGCAGTACCGGCGGGGGCGGTACGTGGCGGCCAGTGGCCAGGTGAGCCCCGTCGGTGGCCCCGGTTCGCACCTGTTGGCGTCGCTGTCGGCAGCGAACTGCCTGTTCGTGGTGCCGGAGGAGGCGACGATGATCGCGGCCGGCACGCAGGTCGAGGTGATTCCATTGCAGAGTCTCGCAGGCTGACCAGCTCACCAGGCACTATCACGGGCAGTCACCAGGCGTGAACGGTCCGCCATTGATGACCAGGTGTGAGGCGAATTACACTGATCGCGAGCGGGACGGCTGGCGGCGGCGTGCGCCGTCGGGGGGCGCACGGTTCCACCGGCCGCCCCGTGCCGGTCCGACTGGCGTAGCGTTGCGCCCGTTCGCGACGGCGAGAACCGCCGTCCACGCGAGCCATGAGCCCACGAAGCCGTGCCGTGACACCCGGACCAACTGGCAAGGACGATGACCGCCGACGATCCGACCGCCGACGCCGCTCCCCTCCCGCATTCCCGCGTCGATCCACCACAGGCCGGCCCGGTCGCCCATGTGGTGGAACTGATCAGGCAGACGCTGCCGCCGATGCATCCGGCCGGTCGGCCGTTCGTGCTGGCGGGCGTGGTGGCGACGGTGTTGTCGCGCCGGTTGTGGCGGCCGCTCGGGGTGCCGGCCGGGCTGCTGACCGCGTGGTGCGTGTGGTTCTTCCGCGAGCCAAGTCGGGTCACGCCACGTACGCCGGGCATCGTCGTCGCGCCGGCTGACGGGACGGTGTCGCAGGTCGTGCACGCGGTGCCGCCGGCCGAGTTGGGAATTGGCGATGCGCTGATGCTGCGGATCAGTGTTTTCCTGTCGGTTTTCGACGTGCACGTGCAGCGGTTGCCTGTGGACGGTGAGATTCGGGCGATCAGTTATCGGGAGGGCAAGTTCCTGTCGGCTGATCTGGACAAGGCGAGTGAGGACAACGAGCGCAACAGCATGTTGTTGAGGACGTCGTCGGGCCAGGATGTCGTGGTGGTTCAGATCGCCGGGTTGATCGCGCGGCGGATCGTGTGTTCGGTGGCGGTCGGCGAGAAGGCGATGGCGGGCGCGACTTATGGGTTGATCCGGTTCGGGTCGCGGGTGGACACGTATGTGCCGCTGGGCAGTCGGATTCGGATCGAGCCGGGCCAGCGCATGATCGGCGGAGAGACCGTGTTGGCCGATCTGCCTTCGGGGACTTACGGGGCTTCAGGGGTTTCGGGGACTTCGGACACTTCGGAGACCGATCGTGCCGACTAGAGTCACGCCCGGTGTCCGGGTGCTGCCGAACGCGATCACGGTGTTGGCGTTGTGTTCGGGTTTGTCCTCGGTGCAGTTCGCGCTGACGGGTTATTACCAATTGGCGATCGCGGCGGTCGGTTTGGCGGCGGTGCTCGACAGTTTGGATGGCCGGATCGCGCGATTGTTGGACGCGACAAGCAAGATGGGCGCCGAACTGGACTCGCTGTCGGACGCGATCGCGTTCGGTGTCGCGCCGGCGTTGGTGGTGTTCATCTGGCGGCTGCACGAATACCGGGCCGGCTGGGTCGTGGCGCTGGTGTTCGCGGTGTGCATGGTGTTGCGGCTGGCCAGGTTCAACACGTTGCTGGACAACGCGGATCAGCCGCCGTATGCGAAGGAGTTCTTCGTCGGCGTGCCGGCACCGGCGGGTGGGCTGCTTGCGATGCTGCCGCTGGCGTTGTTCGAGCAGATCGGCAACGGGTGGTGGTCGTCGCGCGTCACGGTGACCGTGTGGACGATCGCGGTCGCGGCGTTGCTGATCAGCCGAATTCCCACGTTGTCGGCCAAAACCGTGCGAGTGCCGGCGAAAGCGGTCGCGCCGCTGCTGGTGCTGGTGGGGTTGCTTGCGGCGGCGATCATCACGTTCCCGTTGGGCACGCTAGTCGCGGCGATGGTGGTTTATCTGATGCACATTCCGTTGGCAGCAAGGCGATATCACTGGCTGGCCGGCCATCCGGAGGCGTGGGCGGTGCCACCACGCGAGCGGAGGGCGATTCGTCGGGCCGGGTCGGTGCGCCGATTGGGGCTGCGGCCCCCGCTGCGGCGGGTCGCCGGGGTGGCGAGGCGGGCGGTCGGACGGCCACGGCGGGTGGAAGTGCCGACCGGGCCGATCATGCTGCCGACGGATGCCGCCGCCGTACGTCCGGTCCCGCCGGTACTGCCACGTCGGGGGTGGCGGCGAGTCGGGTTGCGGCGAGTCGGCCTGCGGAGAGTCGGCCAGGCACGGCCGGGCGAATCAGCGGGCGATCGGCGGTAAGAGGGCCCCAGAACGGGGTCCGATGGTGGAGTATGTTTTCGTTCGTCTCACGGATAACTGGGTCGGTATCCGTGAGGCGCGGCGCCACTATGGCTGACCTTGGCCGGGCCAGGCAGGTTGGTGTTGCGTCGTGGACGAGGTTGGATGAAAAGGGCTGGCAGAGCGGTCGTGCCGGTGCTGTTCGCGGTGGCGTCGGTCGCTGGCTGCGGTGCTGGCGCTCCCCCGCCGTCCGCCCCTGCTCCGACGGCCGCCCTTGCCACCGGGACGTCGCTCGCCGGGCTGAACGCGTGTGGTCTGCTCACGCCGGCCCAACTGATCCAGCTCGGCCAGGCCACCAAGGGCCAGCCCGAAGGCACGCAATGCTTCTACCCGGCCGCCACCCCCACCGGCACCCAACTGAGTGTCTGGCTGGTGACCGGTACGACCGTCACCGGCGACGGGCCTGGCGATCGCACACTCACCATCGGTCGCCATCGGGCCGTCGAGACCGCGCAGTCCATGACCAGCCAGTGCGATATCAACCTGATCGTGGGCCGCAACGTTGTCGTCGTCATCGGGACCGGGGTCGACCTCGGTATCGGGCCGGCCTGTGCGGTGGCCACCGACGCCGCTCGGCTGGTCGAGGCCAAACTCCCGTAGCCCGCGCCGACCACCACTAAACTAGCGAGTGTGTCCTCCCCACAGATCGCCCTGACCGCTCGGCTCTCGCCGTCCGCGTTGGACACGCGTCGTGGGGTGGTGCGGCTGCATCCTGAAGTGCTTGACGCGCTTGGTCTGCGGGCCTGGGACGCGGTTCGGCTGACCGGCGCCAGGGTCAGTTCTGCTCTGGCGGCCGCCGCCGACCGGGGTAGTGCGCCGGGTGTCGTGCTCATCGATGACGTCACCATGTCCAATGTGGGCGTCACCGAGGGCGCCGAGATCGTCGTGGCCAAGGCCGATGTCTCCGCCGCTCGCTCGGTCACCGTGTCCGGTTCGCGGATGGCGCGGGCCCTGTTGACCCCCGAGATGGTGCGGTTGGCGTTGATCGGCAAGGTGATCACCACCGGGGACGCCGTGTCGCTGCTTCCGCAGGACCTCGCGCCTGCGCCCGGATCGGACGTCACCGCGGCGCGCCGGCTGCTGTCGACGGCGATCGGGATGACCTGGACCAGCGAGCTGATCACCATCAGCGTGACCGAGCCCGCCGGACCGGTCGCGGTGCGGCCGGCTTCGGTGTTCAACTGGCGAGACGGGGCGACCACCAGCCCGCCACCCACACCTGTGCAGGACATCACGCCCGTCGAACTGCCGACCGCCGAACCGGTCGCGGTGCCGCCGGTCGCCGACCTGGTTGGTGCGGACGACGCCGTGCGTCGGCTGACCGAGTGGTTCGAGCTGACCTTTCGGCGGCCGGAACTGCTGCGCAGGCTCGGCTCGCCGGCCCAACTCGCCGCGCTGGTCAGTGGGCCGGAAGGGGTTGGCAAGACGACGCTCGTCCGGGCCGTGACCAATTCCGTCGGCGCCACGCTCGTCGAACTGGCCGCGCCCGGCGTCAGCGCGCTGGAAGCCAACGCCGCGGCCGCCACCATCCGTGCCGCGATCGACACCGCCGTCAACGTGACCAGGGACGGCACCCCGGCGGTCCTGCTGCTCACCGACGTGGATGTGCTGCTGCCGGCCAGCAACCCGCAACCGGTCTCCACCGTCGTACTGGACACGTTGCGCGCGGCCGTGCGGGTGCCGCTGCTTGCGTTGGTGTGCACCACATCGCACTCCGGATCCGTCGACCACCGGCTGCGCGATCCGGCCCTGATCGACCGTGAGCTGACCCTGCCGGCACCGGATGGCAAGGCGCGCACGGAACTGCTGCGTGTCCTGCTTCGGCACGTACCACTGGAGTCCGATGTGGACTTCGGTGCGATCGCCGAGCGGGCACCCGGTTTCGTGGCGGCCGATCTTGGTGCGCTGTGCCGCGAAGCGGCCGTACGGGCCGCGATCCGACAGCGCGCCGCCGACGAACCGCGGATCGGGCAGCAGGACCTGTTGGGAGCGCTGGAAACCGTCCGTCCTGTCTCCATGTCCACTTCGGACACCGTCCTGACCGGCGGGCTGACGCTCGACGACGTCGGCGACATGGCCGATGTGAAACAGTCGCTGACCGAAACCCTGCTCTGGCCACTGCAGTACCCGGATTCCTTCGACCGCCTCGGTATCGCCCCACCGCGCGGTGTGCTGCTGTACGGTCCGCCAGGCTGTGGCAAGACGTTCCTCGTCCGCGCCCTCGCCGGCTCCGGCCAGCTCAACGTGCTCTCCGTCAAGGGCGCCGAGCTGATGGACAAGTGGGTCGGCGAGTCGGAACGGGCCGTGCGGGAACTGTTCACAAGGGCCCGCCAGGCCGCGCCGACACTCGTGTTCCTGGACGAGGTCGACGCCCTGGCGCCGCGACGTGGCCAGTCCGGCGACTCCGGCGTCGCCGATCGTGTGGTCGCCGCCCTGCTCACCGAACTCGACGGCGTGCAACCGATGCGGGACGTCGTCGTGCTCGGCGCCACGAACCGGCCGGAACTCGTCGACCCCGCCCTGCTGCGGCCCGGCAGACTCGAGCGCCTGATCTACGTGCCACCACCGGATGAGCACGCCAGGACCGCGATCCTCCACTCCGCCGTCCGCAACACGCCGCTGGCCGACGACGTCGACCTGGTCGAACTGGCCGCCGGGCTGGACGGCTATTCGGCCGCCGACTGTGCCGCCCTCGTCCGTGAGGCCGCACTGACCGCGATGCGCGAATCGTTGGACGCCAGTGAGGTCAGCGCGGCGCACCTAGCGGCCGCGCTGCGTGCGGTGAGCCCGTCGCTCGACCCGGCCCAGCTCGCCGAACTGGCCGGCTACGCGGCCGCCCGGCAACGGAACTGACGCGTTACTTGGCTTACTTGGCGCCCTTGAAGTCCTCGGTCAGGATCACGATCACGCCGGGGCTGGCCGCCGCGATGCCGGGGAACCGGGGCGCCACCTGCATGCCGAACGCCTGCGCCAGTTGGGTCGCGACCTGCTGCTCGCCGGGCGCCGGGCTGAAATAGGCGGTGCTGTGCGGGATGACGCCCTGCGAATAGTTGCCGACGAAGACCACGTTGTACCCGGCGTTGCGGAAGTCCGTTGCCGCGTTCGCCGCCAGGTTCTTGATCAGGCTGTTGTTGTAGACCCGCACACCGACCGCCTGCACCACGGTCTGGCTGGTCGGCGGCGGCGCGATCGTCGTGGTCGGCGTTGTTGTCGTCGTCGGGGCCGGTCGCGTCGTGGTCGTCCTCGGCGGGTGGGTCGTCGTGGTCGTCGCCGCCGGGTGGGTCGGTGTCGTGGTGACCGGGGGGTGCCCGGCCGGTGGCGCCGCCTGGTTGGAACCGTTGCCGGTCAACGCGAACACACCAAGGCCGATGGCGACCACGGCGATCCCGATCAACACGAAACCGGCCAGCCGAACCGGCCGGGAACCCTGCATGCTCACCGCGGATCGAAGCCGAGTCGGCGGGCCGCGCGGCTGCGCTGGCGGACGGATCGTTGGCGGCGCAGGCGTTTGATCAGCATGGGGTCGGCCAGAATCGCTTCCTGCTTCTCGATCAGGTTGTTGAGGAGCTGGTAGTAGCGGGTGGGCGACATGTCGAAGATCTCGCGGATGGCCTGCTCCTTGGCACCGGCGTACTTCCACCACTGGCGCTCGAACGCCAGGATCTCGTGTTCGCGTGCGGTCAGGCCGTTGTCCGGCTCCTCGGCCGGTGTCAGGGCCTCAGCGGCGTCCATCTGGCTCCTCGCTCGCGGTCGGCGTCATTAGACCACGCAGCACCGAACGGGCGCCGCCGATCTGCCGGCGCGTCATGAGAGGCCGCCCTTTAGTGTCACAGCATGGCGATTCATCCGATCCGGATCGTCGGGGACCCGGTGCTGCGCACGCCGGCCCGACCGGTGACCAGCTTCGACGACGACCTGCGGCGCCTGATCGACGACCTGTTCGAGACCAACACGGCCGCGAACGGCGCCGGCCTCGCCGCCAACCAGATCGGCGTGGACCTGCGGGTGTTCGTCTACGACTGCGCCGACGACGAGGGGGTGCGGCACCGAGGCGTCATGGTCAACCCGACGATCGAGACGGACGCCGTACCGGAAACCATGCCGGACCCGGACGACGACTTCGAAGGCTGCCTTTCGGTGCCCGGCGAGACGTTCCCGACCGGACGCGCACACTGGGCGAAGGTCAGCGGCTTCGACGGCGACGGCAAGCCGGTCGAGGCCGAGGGCACCGGTTTCCTCGCCCGCTGCTTCCAACACGAGGCCGACCACCTCAACGGCCTGCTCTACCTCGACCGGCTGGTCGGCCGGCACGTCAGGGAGGCCAAGCGGATGCTCAAGCACAGGGGCTGGGGCGTGCCCGACCTGACGTGGGACCCCGCGACGGCCCCTGACCCGTTCGCCTGACACGGAAATCAGCGTAGCGCCGGACACCCGTACGGCGCCGCGTATTGGATCAAGTGGCCTAGAAGCCGCTGGTGTCCAGATCGAACGCGAACGGCTCCGGGATGCCGGCTGCGATCCGGGAACAGTCCGAATCCAGTGGCGGCGTCAGGACAATCCCCTCCCCGATGATCTGTGATCGCCAGCCGTCCGGCGGGACCGTGTCGTGCCAGACGTGCAGCAACATTTCCTCGGTGTATCTGTGCATGTGATCCTCTCAGCGCCACGGGAGTTCCGGGGTGCCGGCCAGTTGGGTGTAGCTGCCGGCGGCGGCCAGTTCGTCGTAGCGGCCGGCTCGTAGGTACGCCTTGATCCACGGGCGGCATGCCACGCCCGTCACCTCGCCGGTGAGCAGGAACGGCAACGACAGCCGCCAGCTCAGTACCACGGTGGAGCGGTGGCGGTGCGGGGCTCGGAGGACGACGCGGGCCTCGCGTAGTGCGTGTTCGTTCGGGGTGATCGAGCCCGGTGGTGCGGTGTGTTCCCACGCCCAGCGGGTTTCGTCGGCTATTCGGCACAGGACGCAGCCGATCGGGCCGTTGCCGAGGGGGGCTTCGCATGATGGGCAGTCGATGCCGGGCATTGCCCAGTCGACGCAGGTCCACGGGTGTGTGCCGATGTCGGCCGCGACCACCTGTTCGGCCAGGTCGCGTTCGGCGGGGCCGCCTGGTTCTACGTCACGGTCGGTGAGCAGTGTGTGCCAGTCGGCCAGCCAGAAGCCGTCGACGGCGTCGACGCAGTCCGGGCACGCCGGGTAGCCGCGGCCGGCCAGTTCGCCGCACTCAAGGCAGTACTGGACGGCGGCGGGGCGCCGCACCCGTCGCGTGCCCGGTGCGAACCGTGGCCGGCTCGGCCGATCCGACATGCGCAAACGTTACGACGAACCGGCGGTTGGCACCGGGCGACGAGCATGGCTAACCTCGGCAGCACCAAACTGAATGACCGCGGGAGCTCGCACCGTAGTGGGCTGAGAGGGCGGCTGGTGTCACTTCGGGTGACCCGGCGCCGCCGACCGCCTGAACCTGACCGGGTAATGCCGGCGTAGGAAGGACGAGCGTGTCAACGCTGCGCGACGAAACTCTCCACCATCGGGTGACCATCGGACCGATCAGCGGGTCCCACAAGGTGTACCGGAACGGGGTGCCGGCCCGCCGGATCTCGCTGACGAACGGTGACCATCTCGACGTCTACGACACCTCCGGCCCGTACACCGATCCGAACGCGACCATCGACCTCACGGCCGGCCTGCCACCACTGCGCACGGACTGGACCGCCGGCCGGGCACCGATCCGCAGTGCCGCCACCCAACTCGCGTACGCGAAAGCGGGCGTGCTGACCGACGAGATGGTGTTCGCGGCCGAGCGGGAAGGCCTTGACCCGACGTTCGTGCTGG
>DATBCR010000398.1:0-7913 GCA_036270375.1 Pseudonocardiaceae bacterium
AACTGGATCCCGGTCCCGGCTGACGCCGAGACCACCGACACCGTGATCCACCTACACGCCAACGACACCGACGTGCCGACGCAGGCACACCAGCTTACCCGGGATGCCTTGGCGCACATACAGTCCTGGCTCGCCGACCCACGATCCAGTGCTTCGCGCCTTGTCTTCGTCACCGAAGGCCTCGCGGGCGCGACGGTGGCCGGGCTGGTGCGGTCGGCCGCATCGGAACACCCCGGCCGGTTCGCGGTGGTCGAAGGGTCGGGTGCCGTGTCGGCTGGCGAGCCCTGGCTGGCGACACGTGACGGACAGGTGCTGGCACCCCGACTGGTCCCGGTGCCACCGACATCGGGTGTCGCACCTGTGCTGGACAAGGGCACCGTTCTGATCACCGGCGCAACCGGCGGTCTTGGCACCGCTGTGGCCCGACATTTGGTTGCCGAACACGGGGTTCGCCGACTGTTGCTGGTCAGCCGGCGCGGGCTGGACGCGCCCGGCGCCGCCGAACTGCTCGAACTTGACGCCGAGGTCAGGGTTGTCGCGTGTGATGTGGCGGACCGGGCCGCGCTCGCTGATGTGGTGGCGTCGGTCCCCGATTTGACTGCGGTCTTCCACATCGCGGGTGTGCTCGATGACGGCACGGTTGCCTCGCTCACGCCCGAACGGGTGGATGCGGTGCTGCGCGCGAAAGTGGATGCCGCGTGGCATCTGCACGAGCTGACCGCCGGTCTGGACCTGTCCGCGTTCGTCCTGTTCTCGTCGGCTGCGGGTGTGTTCGGTGGACCCGGGCAGGGCAGTTATGCCGCCGCCAACTCGTTCCTCGACGCCCTTGCCGAGCATCGCCGGTCCCTCGGCCTTGTCGGACAGTCGATCGCGTGGGGGCTGTGGGAGTCCGGCATGGCTGCTGATCTCGGTCGAGCGGCCAGAGGCGGCGTGGCTCCACTGTCTACTAAGGATGGACTAGCGCTGTTCGATCGGTGTCTACGGCTCGGTCTGCCGAACCTGGTGCCCATGCGCCTTGACGTGCGGGCCGACAACACCGTGCCGCTGCTCCGCGAACTGGCACCGCCGCAACCGGTCGCTGCCAAGCGGATCGACAGTCATGTGTCGGACGACGCACTGCTTGATCTGGTATTGGCGCAGGTCGCGGTTGTGTTGGGCCATGCCGGTTCGGATGCCGTGCCGGCGGGGCGGCAGTTCGCTGATCTCGGCTTCGACTCGCTGACCGCCGTCGAGCTGCGCAACCGACTCGGCGCGGCCACCGGCCTGTCGTTGCCGTCCGCATTGGTGTTCGACTACCCGAACCCGACGGCCCTCGCCGCGCACCTCGGCCGTGAACTACGCGGGACCGAACCCGAGCCGGCCCGGCCGGTTGCCCGCACCGACGAGCCGATCGCCATTGTCGCCATGGCGTGCCGGTTTCCCGGCGGGGTCCGCTCGCCGGAAGACCTGTGGCGGCTGCTGCTTTCCGGCACCGACGCCGTCGGCGAGTTCCCGGCCGACCGGGGCTGGGCAGACCTCTATGACCCGATTCCAGGCACACCAGGCAAGTGCTACACCCGGCACGGCGCGTTCCTCGACGACGTCGCCCAGTTCGACGCCGGCCTGTTCGGCATCTCACCGCGCGAGGCCCTGGCGATGGACCCGCAGCAACGCCTGCTGCTCGAAACGTCGTGGGAGGCGCTGGAACGAGCAGGGCTCGACCCGCTTTCCGTGCGGGGCCAGCAGATCGGCGTGTTCATGGGCACCAACGGCCAGGACTACGTCGCCGCCCTCGCGAACTCGACCGACGACGTCGACGGCTACCTCGGCACCGGCAACGCGGCCTCCGTGGTGTCCGGCCGGATCGCCTACTGCCTCGGCATCGAAGGACCCGCGCTGACGGTGGACACCGCGTGCTCGTCGTCCCTAGTGGCCCTGCATCTCGCCGCCCAGTCGCTGCGGGCCGGTGAGTGCACGGCGGCTCTGGTCGGTGGCGTCACGGTGATGTCGACGCCGGGCGCCTTCCTCGAGTTCAGCCGGCAGCGCGGCCTGTCCATCGACGGCCGGTGCAAGGCGTACTCCGACACCGCGGACGGCACCGGCTGGGGCGAGGGTGTCGGTGTGCTGCTGGTGCAACGCCTGTCCGACGCCCAGCGCGCCGGGCTACCGGTCCTGGCCGTACTGCGTGGTTCCGCCGTGAACCAGGACGGCGCGTCCAACGGGCTGACGGCACCGAACGGCCCGGCGCAACAGCGGGTGATTCGGGCGGCGCTGGCCAATGCCGGCCTGTCACCGTCCGATGTGGACGCGGTCGAAGGACATGGCACCGGCACCACGCTCGGCGATCCGATCGAGGCCCAAGCGCTCTTGGCGACGTACGGCCAGGACCGGGATCGGCCGCTGTGGCTGGGATCGGTGAAGTCCAACATCGGGCACACCCAGGCCGCGTCCGGGATGGCGGGCGTGATCAAGATGATTCTGGCGCTGCGGCACGACATGCTGCCGATGACCCTGCACGTCACCGAGGCCACAAGTCAGGTCGATTGGTCCGCCGGCGACGTCCGGCCGCGGTCCGAGGCCGTCCCGTGGCCGGCCGATCGGGTCCGCAGAGCCGGGGTGTCGTCGTTCGGTTTCAGCGGGACGAACGCGCACGTCGTGATCGAGCAGGCCCCCGAGATCGAACCGGCTGGACCACGATCCTGGTCGGCGCCGGTCCCGTGGGTGTTGTCCGGCCGGTCGGCCGCTGGCCTGCGCGCGCAGGCTGAGCGGTTCATCGGGCTAGGCCACGATCCGCTGGACATCGGCTGGTCGCTGGCCACGACACGATCGACGTGGGACCACCGGGCGGTCGTGTTCGGCGAGGACGGATTGCGTTCGCCGGCCATTACTGGTTTCGCGCGGCCGGGCAAGACCGCGTTCCTGTTCACCGGCCAGGGTTCGCAGCGGGTCGGCATGGGTCGGGAACTGTACGAGACGTTCCCCGCGTTCGCCGACGCCTTCGACGCTGTGTGCGCACACCTGGACGAGCCGTTGCGGGACTTGGTCTTCAGCGGTGCGCGCACGGACCTGGACCAGACCGGACACGCACAGCCGGCGCTATTCGCGATCGAGGTCGCGCTGTACCGGCTGTTCGAGTCCTGGGGTGTCCGGCCGGATTGTGTTGCCGGACATTCGATCGGCGAGCTCGCCGCCGCGCACGTGGCCGGGGTGTGGTCGTTACGGGACGCCTGCCGGGTGGTCGAGGCGCGCGCCCGGCTGATGCAAGCCTTGCCGGCGGGCGGCGCGATGTGCGCGGTGCGCGCGGCCGAGCACGAGGTGCTGCCGCTGCTGGTGGCGGGCGTGGACATCGCGGCCGTCAACGGGCCGGGGTCGACGGTGTTGTCCGGCAGCGAGGACGCCGTGTCCTCGGTCGAGTCGGTGCTGGCCGAACGTGGCGTCAAGACTAGGCGTTTGCGGGTCTCCCATGCGTTTCACTCGGCTCACATGGACCCGATGCTGGCTGACTTCACGGACGTCGTGCGCGAGGTGGCAACCGCCGCCCCGCGCATCCCGATCGTGTCCACCCTGACCGGCCGGCTCGCGGATTCCTTTGCCGATCCCGGTTACTGGGCATCGCAGGTCCGCCAACCCGTCCGGTTCGCCGACGCGGTCACCGCACTGGTCGACCTCGGCGTGACCCGATTCGCCGAACTCGGCCCGGACGGCGCGCTGACCGCGATGGTCCGCGAGTGCGCCACGGACGTCGTCACGGCATCCACCGGATCGGACCCGCTCGCCGTGCTTTCCGCCCTGGCCCAACTCCACGTCACCGGCCACAGCCCGGACTGGGCGGCGGTGTTCGCCGGCAGCGGCGCCCGGCGGGTCGACCTGCCGACGTACCCGTTCGAACACCAACGTTTCTGGCCGACGCCGGCCGTGACCCCCGTGGACGGATTGCGGTACCGCATCGACTGGACCCCGGCCACTGAATCCGCCACCACGCTGTCCGGCACCTGGTTGGTTGTGGAGACCGCATCGAACCTGGCCAGCGCGTTGCGTGAACGTGGGGCAACTGTCCAGACCATCGAAATCGGCGCTGACATGGATCGGACACGGCTTGCCGAACTCATACCCACTGGCCAATTCGCCGGAGTGATCTCGCAGCTCGGGCTGGCCGCCACCCAGTTGTTGGTGCAGGCCCTCGGGGATGCGGGCTGTCACGCGCCGCTGTGGTGTGTCACGCAAGGCGCGGTGGCCACCAAACCTGACCCGGATCAGGCGCTGCTGTGGGGATTCGGGCGCGTGGTGGCATTGGAGTGCCCGACTCGCTGGGGTGGCCTGGTCGACTTGCCGTCGGAGCCCGACGATCGTGACTTCGACCGCCTCGCCAACGTACTCACCGGCACCGAGGACCAGGTGGCCATCCGGCCGTCGGGAGTGCTGGTTCGCCGCCTGCGTAAGGCCGAACCCACCGCACGGCTCCGACACTGGCGGCCCAGCGGCACGGTCCTGATCACCGGTGGAACCGGAGCGCTCGGCCAGCACGTGGCCCAGTGGCTGGTCACCGAGGGCGCCGAACGTGTCGTGCTGGTCAGCCGGAACCCCGAACTCACCGCACTGGACCCGAAGATCACCACGGCCGCGTGTGACGTCGCCGACCGCGACCAATTGGCCGTCCTGCTCGAAAAGTTGGCCGCCGACGGTTCGCCGGTTCGCGCCGTCGTACACGCGGCCGGCGTCGGCCAACTATCTACAATAGACGAAACTGATCTCGACGCGACAGCAGAAGTGTTGCGCGCCAAGGTACTTGGTGCCAAGAACCTGGACGAACTGCTAGGCCCTGATCTAGACGCCTTCATCCTGTTCTCGTCGATCGCCGGCACGTGGGGGAGTGGCGGCCAGGCCGGCTACGCGGCCGCGAACGCCTACCTGGACGCCCTCGCCGAGAACCGCAGGGCACGCGGCCACGCGGCCACCTCGATCGCATGGGGGCCATGGGACGGCGACGGCATGGCGGCCGGCGACGCGGCCGAACAGATCCGTCGACGCGGCGTGAATCCCTTGCCGCCGGCCCAGGCTCTCCAGGCCCTGCAACACGCCCTCGACCGCGACGACACCACGGTCGTCACCGCGGACGTGGACTGGCCACGTTTCATCGCCACCTTCACGACGGCTCGGCCGAGCCCGCTGCTCACCGAACTGTCCGACCCGGTAACCGAACCGGACGACACCGCCGCGCTGCGCACCCAACTCGCCGCGACCCCATCTGCCGATCGCCAGTACGCGGTGCTACGCGCGGTCCGCATCGAGGTGGCAGCGGTGCTCGGGCATCCGAACATCGAGGAGATCGAGCCGGGCCGGGCGTTCCGCGAGTTGGGTTTCGACTCGCTGACCGCCGTCGAACTGAGGGAACGGCTCGGCGTATTGAGCGGACTGCGCCTGCCGGCCACCACGGTCTTCGACTACCCGACCCCGACCGCCCTTGCCGACTACCTGCTCACCGAACTCGGCCTCGCCACGACGACGACCGACGCGCCGGTGGCCGACGCCTTCGACGACCTGGACGTGGACGACCTGGTCCGCATGGCGCTCGGGCGTTCCGAACCCTGACAAACCTGGACGAACCTGGAGGTACCCTGGTGGCAACGTCCTCCGACCAGGCAAAGGTGGTCGACGCTCTCCGGGCATCCTTGCGGGACAACGAAAAGCTCCGCGAAGTCATCGCCCGCCAACGTGAACCGGTCGCGATCATCGGGATGAGCTGTCGGTTCCCCGGCGGTGTCGGCTCGCCGGAAGACTTGTGGGACCTGGTGTCCACCGGTGGCGACGCCGTTTCCGGTTTTCCGACCAACCGTGGCTGGGACGCCCGCGCACTGGCGGGCAGCGACACGACGGAAGGCGGCTTCGTCCACGACGCGGACGAGTTCGACCCCGGCTTCTTCGGCATCTCGCCACGCGAGGCCGTCGCGATGGACCCGCAGCAGCGGCTGTTGCTCGAAGTGTCGTGGGAGACGTTCGAACGGGCCGGTATCGACCCGGCCACCCTGCGCGCGAGTGACACCGGCGTGTTCGTCGGCTGCAGCAATCAGGCTTACGGCACCGGGCTTTCCGATGTCCCGGACGAGGTGCGCGGGCACCTGCTGACCGGCAGCGCGGCGGCCGTCGTGTCCGGCCGCCTTGCCTACACGTTCGGGCTGGAAGGGCCCGCGGTCACGGTGGACACGGCGTGTTCGTCGTCGCTGGTTGCGCTGCACCTTGCCGTGCAGGCGTTGCGCAACGGCGAGTGTTCGCTCGCGCTGGCCGGCGGGGTCACCGTGATGGCGACGCCTGCGGTGTTCGTCGAGTTCAGCAGCCAGGGCGGGGTGTCCGCGTCCGGCCGCTGCCATTCGTTCTCCGACTCCGCCGACGGCACCGGGTGGGGTGAAGGCGTCGGGGTGCTGCTGGTCGAGCGGCTGTCGGACGCCCGCCGGCTCGGGCACCGCGTGCTGACCGTGGTGCGTGGATCGGCCGTGAACCAGGACGGTGCCTCCAACGGTCTGACCGCGCCGAACGGCCCGTCACAGCAGCGGGTGATCCGCGCCGCGCTGGCAGCCGCCCAGCTGTCGTCCGACCAGGTCGACGCCGTGGAGGCACACGGAACCGGTACGGTGCTCGGCGACCCGATCGAGGCACAGGCGCTGCTCGCCACCTACGGGAAGGAGCGCCGGGACGGCAATCCGCTATGGATCGGATCGGTGAAGTCTAACATCGGCCACACCGCGGCCGCGGCCGGCGTGGCCGGCGTGATGAAGATGGTGCTGGCCATGCAGCACGACGTGCTGCCGCGCACGCTGCACGCGGACACGCCGTCGCCGCACGTCGACTGGTCGGCCGGGAACGTGCGGGTGCTGGCCGAGCCGCGGTCCTGGCCGGGCAACGGCAATCCCCGCCGAGCTGGTATCTCGGCGTTCGGCGTCAGCGGCACCAACGTCCACGTGATCATCGAGGAGCCTCCCGCTGCCGCAGAGCCCCGCCCACGTGAACAGACCGATCCGCTGCTGGTGTCCGAGGTATCGGCGTGGCTGGTGTCGGCCCGGTCGGCGGCTGGGCTGGCGGCGCAGGCGGGCCGGCTCGGTGAGTGGCTGGCGCCGGATGCGGATCCGGTGGATATCGCGTGGTCGCTGGCGACGTCGCGGTCGGTGTTCGGGCACCGGGCGGTGATCACCGGTCCGGACCGGGCGGAGCTGGCGGCGGGCCTTGAGGCACTGGCAGCCGGGCAGCCCGCGGCGGGTGTGGTCACGGGTGTGGTGCCGGGTGGCGGTGCGGGCAAGGTGGTGTTCGTGTTCCCGGGTCAGGGTGGTCAGTGGGCCGGGATGGGCCAGGAGCTGGCCGCCGTGTCGCCGGTGTTCGCGGCCCGGCTGGCGCAGTGCCGGGCGGCGCTGGCGCCGTTCACCGACTGGGACCCGGGGCAGGTCCTTGACCTGGACCGGGCCGACGTGGTGCAGCCCGCGTTGTGGGCGGTGATGGTGTCGCTGGCCGCCGTCTGGCAGGCCGCCGGGGTCCAGCCCGACGCGGTGATCGGGCACTCCCAGGGTGAGATCGCCGCCGCGACAGTGGCTGGGATCTTGTCGCTGGAGGACGGCGCGCGGGTGGTGGCGCTGCGCAGTAAGGCGCTGACTGTGCTGGCGGGTCGCGGCGGGATGGCGTCGGTAGCTGAGCCGGCCGGGCGGGTGCGGGAGCGGCTGGCCGCCTGGGGTGGGCGGCTGTCGGTGGCGGCGGTGAACGGCCCGGCGGCGACCGTGGTGTCGGGGGACCGGGGTGCGCTGGCGGAACTGGTCGCCCAGTGTGAGGCCGAGGGGGTGCGGGCCAAGGTGGTGGAGGTGGACTATGCCTCGCACAGCCCGCAGGTGGAGGCGATCCGGGAGGAGATCCTGACCGCCCTGTCCGGGATCACCCCTGGCGCGGCGCGGGTGCCG
>DATBCR010000399.1:0-3108 GCA_036270375.1 Pseudonocardiaceae bacterium
GGTTCCTCGGCGGCACGGTCGGGGTGGGCACGGTGGCGTACGCGGTCGCGATCGGGCCGTTGATCCAACTGTTCCTGCCCCGCTGTACGTGGCGGCCGTCGGGCTAGGGTCTTCGGCGTGGGGGAGCCAAGGATCGCGGTCGCCGAGGCGGCCGGTGTCGGCATCGACGGGCGGGACCGGCCGAGCGAGGACCGGGTGGTCCTGCTGCCGAACGCGGTCGTCCTGGCCGACGGCGCGACGGCGCTGCGGCCGGGTGCCCGGTCCGGTGGCTGGTACGCGGAACAGGTGTGCACGGCAATGGCACGGGAGCTGACCGCGCGGCCGGACGGCGACCTGCGGGCGGCGCTGCGAGCCGCGATCGTGGCCATTGTCACCGAGTTCGGCCTGGTACCCGGCGATGCGCCGGCGAGCACGGTGGCGGTGTTGCGGTGGACCGCGGACCGGGTGGACGCGTTGGTGCTGGCGGACAGCCCGGTGGTCGCGTTCACCGACCAAGGCCCGATGGTGGTGGCCGACGAGCGGATCGCGGGTCTGGCACCGGGCGGTTATCGGCGGCGGCTGCGGTCCGGCGGCGGGTACGGGCCGGCGCACGTGGCGGCGCTGCGGGCGTCCGGGGCGACCGCCGACCGGCTGCGGAACGTGCCCGGCGGATACTGGGTCGCCGAGGCCGATCCGGCGGCGGCCGACGAGGCCCGCACCGCGAGCTGGCCGCGCGGCGAGATCGACGCGGTCCTGCTGGCCAGCGACGGAGTGTCCTGCGCGGTGGACGACTACGGCCTGTTCGAGTGGCCGCGGGTGCTGTCGCTGGCCACCGATCGGGGCCTGGCGGCGGTGTTGACGGCCGTATCCGACGCGGAGCGCACCGATCCGGACGGACTGCGCTGGCCGCGACCGAAACGCCACGACGACAAGGCTTTGGTCCTCGTCCGCTTCGCGCCGGAGTATTAGCGTGCGGCCGGTCGACTTCGTGCTGGCGAACACCGCGCCCGGGCCGGTGCCGCTGGTGCCCGAGATCGTCCTCCGGCTGGCCGACGAGCCGTTCGGCCTGTGGGAACAGGTCGGCGAGGCGCTGCCGTACTGGGCGTTCGCGTGGGCTGGGGGCCAGGCTCTTGCCCGGTATGTGCTCGACCACCCCGATCTGGTGGCCGGGCGGCGAGTGCTGGATCTGGCGTCCGGGTCGGGTCTGGTGGCCGTCGCCGCCGCCATGTCCGGTGCCGCGCCGGTCCTCGCGACCGACGTGGATCCGTTGGCGGCCTTGGCAATCGAGGTCAACGCGCGGGCCAATGGGGTGTCCGTGACCGTCCGGTGCGACGACCTGCTGGACACCGACGGCGGCGACGCCGAGATCGTCCTGGCCGGTGACGTCTGCTACGACCGTGCCATGGCCGACCGGGTCCTACCGTTCCTGGCCCGCGTGACCGACCGAGGCATCCCGGTCCTGCTCGGCGACCCCGGCCGCGCGCACTTCCCACGAACCGGCTTCGACCCGCTGGCAAGCTATCCGGTCCCAGCCACCGCCATGCTGGAAGCCGAAGACACCACCCCCACCACCGTCTGGCGCCACCGTCCAAGACACGATCGAGCGTAGGGAAAACCGAACCCCAAAGACCCGTGCTACCACCATGGCACCACCCCGCCCCACCCGACGATCATGGACTCATGACCACAACCACGACCACAACCAACCCACTCCTCACACATTGCAGAATGCGCAGGTGAACCGTGTGCGGGCCGTTGCCGTCCGGGCGCTGCGTGAACCCGTGTCCAGGCGGGCTTTCGCGGAACTCGGCTACTTCCTGCTGAACGTCCCCGTCACCGTGCTCGGTGTCCTGTACGTGCTGGTGTCGTTCGTGCTCGGCGTCGGGCTCGCGGTCACGGCGATCGGGATCCCGCTGATCGGTTTCGCCGTGCCGGGTGCCCGTCGCCTGGCCGCGCAGCGTCGGCGAATGGCCAAGCGGTTCCTCGGCGAGCGGGTAGCCGACCCGGCACCGCTGGACCCACGGCCGGGCCTGCTCGGGCGGGTGTCCAGCGGACTGCGCGACCAGGTCGGCTGGCGTGCGATCTGCTACCTGCTCGCGTCGGTGCCGTTCACGTTCGTCGGGCTGTACGTGGTGCTGGTGACGTGGGCGTGGGGCCTGATCGCCCTCACGTATCCGATCCAGTTCGCGTTCGGCATCAACCTGTCCACGCTCCGCACCAGCGACGGAGTCCTGCACCGGGGGCTGGTCGTCGACGGCATGGTGTTCGACACCTTCTGGCGCCAGGTGCTGGTCACCGTCGTCGGGGCGGCGCTGCTGCTGGTCGCACCGTGGGCGGTACGCGCGATGCTGCTGGTGGACAGGCTGATGATCCGCGGCCTGCTCGGCCAAACCGGTTCGGCCGAGCGAATCCGCGACCTGGAACGGTCACGGGCCTACGCCATCGACGACGTGGCCGCGACCCTCCGCCGCATCGAACGCGACCTGCACGACGGAATACAGGCCAGAATGGTGGCGCTGGCAATGAACCTGACAATGCTCACGGAAACACTGGGCACCGACATCTCACCGGACAGCAGGCGAGTGCTCACCGCGGCGATGGACCACGCCAAGGACGCACTGGTCGAACTCCGCGACATGGTGGGCAACATCCACCCGCCCGCCCTGGACGGCGGCCTGGAAACCGCACTGTCCACATTGGCCGCCAGAAGCCCGATCCCGGTAGACCTACGAGCCGAACTACCCGCCCGCCCCACCGCCGCCATCGAGACGATCGCCTACTTCTCCGCAGCCGAGCTACTCACCAACGTCACCAAACACAGCGGCGCCAACCGAATAGTCGTAGACGTGGTAGTGGTATCCGACCGCCTCCGCCTGACGGTCCAGGACAACGGCCACGGCGGCGCCAGCCTGGACACCGGCGGCACCGGCCTACTGGGCCTGACAGAACGAGTAGGCACAGTGGACGGCCACCTGGCAGTAGCAAGCCCCCCAGGCGGCCCTACGGTGGTCACGGTCGAACTACCCCTGCACACATGAACAGCAGCACGGCGCGGAAGGTCACCGATCGGCGCGCGTACAGGTGATCCGAGATGACCAGGAGACTTGAGTGGCGGCAATGCGCATCGTG
>DATBCR010000400.1:0-2254 GCA_036270375.1 Pseudonocardiaceae bacterium
CAGCCAGGTCACCTGGGTGTCGCTCACGGTCATCAACTCCTCGACTGGATCCAGGCCCGAGTCTTACGGGCTGGCTGTTCCGAACCGTGGGCCCGGAACGGCAAAAACACGGCCCCGCAGGAGCCGTGCCGCTTGCCGAGGATAGCACGCCGGGCAACCCCGAGCGATGGGTTTTTCGCTGACCAGCTACGGAGTAACCGCAGATCACCCGCTTGGCGGCATAGATTTGGTTAGGTAGCTCGGCACCTGGTATGAGCAACCGTAGAACTGGACGGTGGTCGCGCGTTTATCGGTTCGTAACCCTGTCGACAGCTCAATGGTTGTCTCACTCGGTGGGACATAGATCTCGGCACGTGCCACTTCGTCGCCGTCCGAGGACAGCGCGTATGCGATGCAGTCGGCCGCCTGATTCGGATGGTTGCGCTGCACGGTGAATGTCGCCGTCACGTGTCCGTCGTCGACGACGTGGTACGTGGTCACCTCGGCGTCGATCGGGTCCGCGCCGAGATTCTGGTACGCGACGTACGCGACGACGGCACCGACGGCGATGAACGCCAGCAGCAGCGACCAGTACCACCACCGCCGGGACTTGCGTGTCTTCGGTTTCCCGTAGCGACCGGCTGGCAACTCCGAGACGGTCATAGTTGCCTCCTATCGCCGATACGGCACCCCATGTGAGCCGGACTGTCGGTGTGCCGGGAACAATGGGACACGACCTTCACGTTGAAGTATCCCGGACACCGAGGCACCGGTACGCGGCCGCCCCCGTTACCGACCAGGAGGAACTCGTCGATCATGGCTGACAAGCTGCGACTGATGACCGTGCACGCCCACCCGGACGACGAATCGAGCAAGGGCGCCGCGACGCTCGCCCGGTACGTCGCGGAGGGCCACGACGTGATGGTGGTGACATGCACCGGAGGGGAGCGCGGCGACATCCTCAACCCCGCGATGGACAAGCCGGGCGTGCTCGCGCGGATGCCGGAGATCCGGCTGGCCGAGATGGCCGAGGCCGCCCGCATCCTCGGCGTGCAACACCGCTGGCTCGGTTTCGTCGACTCAGGACTGCCGGAGGGCGACCCGCCCCCGCCGCTGCCGGACGGGTGTTTCGCCGTGGTGCCGCTCGAGGAGTCCACCGCGGCCCTCGTCGCGCTGATCCGCGAGTTCCGCCCGCACGTGCTGGTCACGTACGACGAGAACGGCGGCTACCCGCACCCGGACCACATCCGCACCCACGAGGTGTCGGTGGCCGCGTTCGACGCGGCGGGCGACCCGGAGCGGTTCCCGGACGCCGGCGTGCCGTGGCAGCCGCTGAAGCTGTACTACTCGCACGGCTTCTCCCGCAAGAAGCTGATGGCGTTCCACGACGCGATGCTGGCCCGTGGCCTGGAATCCCCGTACGACGAGTGGCTCAAGCGGTGGGACGAGAACCAGCCGGACACCCTGGACCGGGTGACCACCAAGGTCGAGTGCGCCGACTACTTCCCGGTGCGCGACCGGGCACTGCGCGCGCACGCCACCCAGATCGACCCGAACAGCCGCTGGTTCGCGGTGACGACGGAGATCCAGCGTGAGGTCTGGCCGACCGAGGAGTACGAGCTGGCCAGGTCCCTGGTGGACACGACGGTGCCCGAGGACGACCTGTTCGCGGGCGTCCGTGAGAAAGTGGCCGCATGACATTCCCGTCCGCGGCCCAGCTGCTGCTGGCCGCCGGGTCCAGCGGCACGACCAGCAACCAGCCGGGCGGCCAGGGCCAGGAGTTCGGCTCGTCCGGGCCGGTCGCGCTAGTCCTGCTGATCGTGCTGCTCGTCGGCACGGCCTTCCTGGTCCGGTCGATGAGCAAGCACCTCAAGCGGGTGCCGGCCAGCTTCGACCCGCCGGAGACCCCGCAGCAGCCCCCCGCCGACCCGGAGGACCGTTAGCTACGGCGTGAGACTGCGCCGCCGCACCGATTTCAGCCAGTTCTGCACGGCGGGCTGGTTCGGCACGGCGGGCAGTGGGGACTTGAGCACCGCCTCCGCGCTGCGGTCCCGTAGCGACTCGACCCACGCCCGCACTTCCGCCCACGCCGTCTCGCCGGCCGCGACCGCGTGCAGCGACGCGCGGTGCACCGACACGTCCAGCGCGAGTTCTCCGGTCCGCAGCAGGTGTTCCGCGCCGATCAGCAGCCGGATCACCTCGGCCACCTGCCGCCAGCGCGGGGTACCGCCCGCAGCCATCGCGGCGTCCGCCCGCGCGTAGTCGGTCGCGGTGG
>DATBCR010000401.1:0-4552 GCA_036270375.1 Pseudonocardiaceae bacterium
GTCCGCCAGTACCTGCACAACCCGGTAACGCACTCGGTCGCCCCGACCACGGCCAGCGTGACCACGATGGAGCACCACCTGCTGGTGGTCTCCGCACAGGACAAGAACGACGTGGTCGCCGAGGTGGCCGCCCGCGAAGGCCGGACGATCATGTTCGTCCGCACCAAGCACCACGTGGACAAGCTGGCCGAGAAGCTGCGCTCGGTCGGCGTGCGGGCCGGCGCGCTGCACGGCGGCAAGGCACAGAGCGCGCGCACCCGCATCCTCGGCGAGTTCAAGGACGGTCACACGCCGGTCCTGGTCGCGACGGACGTGGCGGCGCGCGGTATCCACGTGGACGGCGTCAGCCTCGTCGTGCACGTCGACCCGCCGGCCGACTCGAAGGACTACCTGCACCGGGCCGGCCGCACCGCGCGGGCCGGCGAGACCGGCACGGTCGTCACGCTGGTGACGCACAGCCAGCGCAGGGCCGTGCTCGGCCTGACCGCCCGTGCCGGCGTCCGCCCGTTCAGCACCCAGGTTCGCCCTGGCGACGCCGAACTCAACCGGATCACTGGCGCCCGCACGCCGAGCGGCGAGCCGGTGGTCGAGGTCGAGCGACGTCGCCCGGCCCGTCCGCGGACCGCGTCCGCACCGGGTTAAGCCCGGCGTGGCCGGCCGGCCGGCGAGCGCAACGAGCACCGCTCGGAGCGTGTCGGCGACTGGAGCGACCGGCGCGGCGAGTACCGGGGCGAGCGTCGCGGCGACTTCCGTGCCCGCCGGCCGAGGCGCGACCACCAGGCGGGCTGATTCCCCGAATCACGACGAATTCTCCGATTCACCCCGAAGCCCATACCGGCGCTGCTACCGTGCCGGTGTGGGCTTCGTCTATGTCGATGTGACTTTGCCGTTGTACGGCGAGGAACACGAGCGCGGCGATCAGACGGACTGACCGGCGACCGTCCCGGTCCCTGTCGTTTCCGTATCCCCGAAAGGTTTCCCGTGCCTGTCGCCACGCCCGCGTTCATCGCCGCCCTACCCAAGGTCGAACTGCACCTGCACCTGGTCGGTTCGGCGTCCCCGACAACCATCCTCGAACTCGCCCGCCGACACCCGGACGGCGGCGTACCGACAGATCCCGACGAGCTGGCCAAGTTCTACGCGTTCAAGGACTTCGCGCATTTCATCGAGGTGTACGCGAAGGTCGCGCTGCTGGTTCGCGCCCCAGACGACATCACGGCGCTCATCCTCGGCCTTGCCGGCGACGCGGCCGCGAGCAACGTCCGCTACGCCGAGGTGACCGTGACGGCGTTGGCACACCTGGTGGTCGGCATGCCGGCGGAACTGCTCTGCGAGATCCTGGCCGCCGCCCGCGCGCTGGCCAAACAACGGTTCGGCATCACCCTGAACTGGATCTTCGACATCCCCGGCCCGACAGCGGGTTGGGCCGACGTGACAACGGATTTCGTATTACGCCACCGCCCGCTCGGCACGGTGGCCCTCGGCCTGGCCGGTCCGGAGGGCGACGCACCGAGAGCCGGCTTCCGGGCGCATTTCGCCAGAGCCCGCGACGCCGGCCTGCACCGGGTCGTGCACGCGGGCGAAACCACCGGCCCGGACCAGATCTGGGAAGCGATCAACGATCTCGGCGCGGAACGGATCGGCCACGGCGTGTCGGCGGTGACGGATCCCAAGCTGCTGGATTACTTGCGGGACAACGACATTCCACTTGAGGTATGCCCGACGTCCAACCTGTGCACCAAAGCGGTGGCCAGGATCGAGGACCACCCGCTGCCGACCCTGCTCCGCCACGGCGTCCCGGTCACCCTGAGCACCGACGACCCCGGCATGTTCGGCACCACCCTGAACCGGGAATACCAACTCGCCGCCGACACATTCGGCCTGACCACGGAAGACCTGACCGAATTGGCCAGAACCGGCATCCGAGCCGCCTACTGCGACGAAACCCTCCGCACCGACCTGCTGACCGAACTCGACGACCTCACCGGCATCTATCCCCGATAACCCGTCAGCGCACACTGTCGCCAAGTCCGACCACCGGCCCGATCACCACGATCGCCGGTGGTCGGATGCCTTGTGTGGCAACGTCATCGGCCACTTTGTCCAAAGTGGACCGCAACGCCCGCTGCGTGCGCATCGTCCCGTCCGCGATCACCGCCACCGGACTGTCCGACGGCCGCCCACCCGCGAGCAGCGCCTCCGCGAACGCGCCGATCCGCTCCACCGCCATCAGCAACACCAGCGTGCCCCGCAACGCGGCCAACGCGGGCCAGTCCACCAGCGACCGCGGATCACCCGGCCCGACATGCCCGGACACCACGACCACCTCGTGCGCGACCCCCCGATGCGTCACCGGCACCCCGGCCACCGCCGGCACCCCGAACGCGCTCGTCACCCCCGGCACCACCGTGACCGGCACCCCCGCGGCCGCACACGCCAGCACCTCCTCGAACCCGCGCCCGAACAGGTACGGATCGCCACCCTTGAGCCGCACCACGAACCGCCCGGCCAACGCGTGCTCGATCAGTGTGCGGTTGATCACGTCCTGACTGGCCGCCCGCCCGTACGGAATCTTCGCCGCGTCGATGACGACGACATGGGGCGGCAACTCGTCCAACAGTTCGCGCGGCGCGAGCCGGTCCGCCACGACGACATCCGCCCGCGCCAGCAGCCGCCGGCCGCGCACCGTGATCAACTCGGGATCACCCGGCCCGCCACCGACCAGCGCCACGCCAGGCAACGCCCGCTCGGCCGGTTGGTCGGGCACCCGCCCGGTACGCAACGCGTCGAGCAGCCCGTCCCGCACCGCGGCCGACCGACGTGGCTGCCCCCCGGCCAGCACCCCGACCAGCAGCCCGTCGTGCTCCCCGGTGGCCGGCGTGACCGCGGTGCCCCGCGTGCCGGCGTCGGACCGCACGCAGAACACCCGACGCCGCAACGCTTCCTCGGCCACCAGCGCATTGACGGCCGCGTCGTCCGTGCATGCCACGACATACCAGGCGCCGTCGAGATCACCGTCTGAGTAAGCGCGGGTGTGCCAGACCAACTCACCGGCGTCGGCCATCCCCTGCACCGCGGGCGTGACGTGCGGCGACACCACCTCGACCAGCGCCCCCGCGGACACCAGCCGGGGCAGGCGGCGCTGCGCGACCGTGCCGCCACCGACCACCACCACCCGCCGCCCGGACAGGTCGAGGCCGGCCAGATAGTGCTGCTCACTCGTCATGCGCACCAGCATGACCGTAGGTGCCGCCGGCGGCATGTCCGTGCCCGTGCGCCGGATCGTCCGGGTGGTGGTGAGGCGTCTGCGGGGCGCCGTGCTTGTCCTCGAACCCGGGCAGCAGCACCCGGTAGGCACACGTGTCGCAGTTCATCCGGATGTCGCCGTGCAACGCCTCGTGATACCGCTCCACCACCAGATCCGCCAACGCGGCACAGTCGCCGAGATACCCGGCCACCAACACCTCGACGCCCTCCTGGAGCGCGCCGAACCCGCGCGCCTGCGCCACCACCCGTTGCGGCAGCACACCGTCGAACAGGAAGTACGGCGCCACGACCACCCGCCGCGCACCGAGCAACACCGCCCGCGCCAAGCTTTCGGCCACGCTCGGCCACGCGAGCGACACGAACGCTGTCTCCACGAACGCGAACCCTCGCGTCTCCTGCAGCAGCCGCGCGACCTTGCTCACCTCGGCGTTCGCGTCCGGATCGGTGGACCCCCTGCCGACGAGCACCACCGCCGTCTCGGCCCACCGCGCCGGCCCGGCAACGGCGGCGATCCGGTCCGCGAGCAGCGCCAGCAGCGTCGGATGCGGGCCGAGCGGCCGCCCGAACCGGTAGCCGGTACCGGGCCGGCGCCGGACCTCGCGTGCCAGCGCAGCGGGAATGTCACCCTTCGCGTGACCGGCGGCGACGAGCACCAGCGGCACGGCCGCGAACATCTGGTGACCGTGATCGGCCAGTTCGCCCCACGCCTCGTTCACCGACGGCGCCGCCAGTTCGATGAACCCGCCGGCCACCTCGATACCGGCACCGGACATCCGATGCCGCATCCGGTCCACGAAACCCGCGAACTCCGCCACCCCACGCTCGTCCACCGTGCCGTGCCCGACGATCAGCAGTGGTGCCGGCTTGCTCATACGCGGTCCTCGAAGTAGAGCAGCGCATTGACCGCGGCACCGGCGATGGCGGCACCGCCGCGTTCACCCGTGCCGCACAACGCGGGCAACCCGCTCGCCCGCAACGCCGCCTTCGCAGCCACCGCACCGACGAACCCGACCGGCACCCCGATCACCAACGCCGGCCGCACCCCACTGCCGACCAGTTCGGCCAACGCGGTCGGCGCGTTCCCGATCACCCACACCGCACCATCCGGATACCGCCGCGCCGCCAACCGGATACCGGCCGCCGACCGCGTCAACCCCTCGGCAAGAGCCAGGTCCGCCACACCCGGCAGGTCAAGCGCGACAACACACTCCCGGCCCGTGACGGCGGCCGCGACCATCCGGACATCCGCGACCAACGGCGCCCCGGCCAGCAGCGCAGCCCGCCC
>DATBCR010000402.1:0-10252 GCA_036270375.1 Pseudonocardiaceae bacterium
ACACCGCCGAGCAGGAGCCGGACCAGCGACGGCGGGGTCTGCCACCGGACCGCCAGCACGACGACCACCAGCACCGCACAGCCGAGCACCGGCCGCACGACCGCACGACCCAACACCGTGACGGGAACGCCGGTCGCGCGCACTGCGATCACGAAAGCCGGCAGCACCAACAGAACCGCCACCGCCGCGTGCGCCATCGCGACACCCCGGATGCCGTCCTGCGTGGCACCGATGGGCAGGAACACCGCCAGTGCGGCGAACCAGCCGGCCTGCAGCCACATCGTCCGGCGGCCGTGGCCCAGTGCGACCAGATAGTCGTAGCCCAGTTCGGCCGCCACACGCACGGCGCCGAGCACGACCAGGAACTCCAAGGCACCGGTCGCGCCGGCCCACTTGTGGCCGTACAGCGTCGTCACGACCGGCAGCGCCAACAGGCCGAGCAGCGCGCACACCGGCAGTGTCGCGGCCATCAGCAGGGCAGCCAGCTGGGCAAGCACCTCCTGCCGGCGCTCCGGATCGTGCTGTACGCGGGCGAACGCGGCGAACGACACCCGCCGGACCACCGTGGAGAACATGTTCACCGGCCAGCTCGCCAGGTTGAACGCCTGCAGGTACAGGCCGAGCGCGACCGCGCCGAGCACGTGCCCCGTCACCACGTAGTCCACGTTGAGCATGGCGAACACCAGCAGGCTCGCGCCGGCGAGCGGCAGGCCGAAGCGGATCAGCTCCTTGGCCTGGGCGCGGTCGAAACCGGGGCGGGGCCACAGTTCCATGAGCCGGAACAGCAGCAGCGCGGACAGTCCGTTGCCGACCAGCCGGCCGATCGCCAGGCTCCACGGGCCAAAGCCCGCCAACGCCAGGACGACCGTGATGCCGGCGGACAGCGTGAGGTTGGCGAAGTCGACGACCAGCCGCCTGCCCTGGCGGAACTCTCGGTTGGTGAACTGCGCCGCGGCCGCCGTCGCGCCGTCGATCAACACCGAACTGCACAGCAGCCGGACGACACCGGTCGCGCCGGGCGAACCGAGTTGGGCGGCGAACTCCGGCGCGGCGATCCAGCACAGGCCGAACAGAATGGCGCTGCTGACCATGGAAATCGTCGTGACCGTCGGCGCGATGTCCCTCGGATTTCCCGGCCACCGCACCAGCGCCAGGCTGACGCCGAGTTCGTTGATCGACAGCACCGCGGTCAGCGCGACAAGAGCGACCGCGAACGCGCCGAAATCCGCCGGTGCCAAGATCCGCGCCAGCAGAATGCCGGTCAGCACGGTACCCACACGGCCGATCGCGGTGTTCAGCAGGCTCATACCGAGTGCGCTACGCACCTTGTGGTCGGTTTCGACCTCCGCGTCCAGCGGTTCTTCCTCGGCCTCGTGATCGATTGCGGTCAACGCGACCCCCGTTTCCGCCCGATCGACGCGGTCGGAACGCGACAATCCGGCGAAGCCGCGGATTCACACGTTCTGACAATTGGGTGGTATCCCTTGGCAGACCGCGATATGTGCGGTATTACCATCCGCGACGGCGCGAATACAGACAGACGGGGGGAACCGGCCGGATGAACGTCCATCGCCGACCGGCGGCCCGGCGCCCGCGCGCCCGTGTCGTGCTCACCGCGGCCGTCACGGGCGTGCTGTTGCTCGGCATCGGCGTCGTGGCGTTCTGGCCGGCCGCGCTGAGCGGCATCGGTGCGCCGATCCGCCACCTGGCCGGCACCGCGGGCATACATGAGTCCACATCGGACCGGCCGACCGACGGCCCGCGCGATCCGCAGGCCGCCGTGCCGGGGCCGGACAACACCGGCTGGCGGCACACCGGCGTCCGGCTGCGGCCGATGGCCTGCGGCGCCAACGGTGAACTCGTCGTCGACCAGGACGGTGCGAGGCTGGACGGCGTGCTGATCGGGTGCAACGTGCGGATCAACGCCGACGGCGTCACCATCAGCCGGTCGGAGGTGCGGGCCGGCGGGCCGTGGGCGATCTACAAACCGGACGGCTACAAGGATCTGACCATCAGCGACACCGAGGTGGCCGGCCGGCCGGGCTGTCAGGCCGCGCTCGCCTTCAGCCACTACACCGCGACCAGGGTGAACATCCACGGCTGCCAGGACGGCGCGCTCGTCGAGCAGGGCTCCGTCGTGCAGGACTCCTGGATCCACGACTTCTGGGACGGCACCCAGAACGGCCACCGGGTCGGCCAGATCGCACACGACGGCGTCGCCACCAGCGGCGGTTCCGACCTGACCATCCGGGGCAACCGCATCGACAACCCGCACAGCGACAACTCGTGCATTCTCATCGGTGGCCAGTTCGGTGAGCCGTCCAACATTGTCATCGAGGACAACTATCTCGACGGCGGCTATTTCTCGGTGATCCTCGCTCCGCAGGGCGCCAACCGGGTGATCAAGAACAACACGTTCACCCGTGCTTTCCTTGCCGGGCCGGCAAACCTGAGCGGATCGTACGTGTGGGCCGGCAACGACTACACCGACGGCACATCGGTGCCCGGCTGATCGGACCGTGGCCGCGCGCATCAGCGAACCCCCTGTGCGCGGGCCGTGTCCTGCTCACCGGATCGCGAAGTGGTGTGCCGCGACAGGCTGTGACGCGTCAAGAAGTGGGTCACCGTACTCGCCGCGAGCACGATGGTCAGGCCGTCCAGCGGCACCCGGAACCGCAGCCGCGTGAAGAAGATCGCCAGCAGCAACACGTTCACCGCGATCGTGCCGATCAGCATCTTCTCGATCGGGGCCAGCCGCCAGCGTCGGTACAGCGCGATCCGCAGCAGCGCGAGCACCAGGATCGGGTAGTACGTCAGCGCGGACACCAGGTCCTTCGCCGGGCTGCGCTGGTCCGAAGTCGCGAGCTGGTCGCGGTAGTTGAAGTTGTTGGCCACCTTCTCCGCGTACAGCACGACGGCGTGGCCAGGGTTGTGGGCGATCCAGAGCACCGCCTTGGCCGTGTAGTAGTGGTCGAGATCCACCTCGCTCAGGCGCCGGTCGGTGGCCGTCTTCTCGACACTGCTGATGTCGGCGTTCGTGCCGGAGTCGGCGGTCGCGTTGGGGTTGTTGCCGAGCAACAGGTTCACACCGTCGTTTGTGGACACCGGCACGAAGGCGTGCAGCTGCGCCGCGTTCCGCGCGCACCACGCGGCGGGCAGCACGGCGGTCGCGATGACAAGTACCGCGACCATCCGCCACGGCACCCGCCCGTCGGTCCGGCGTCCCTTGCGGGCCAGCCACACGATCAGGCCGAGCACGGTCAGCCCGAACGTCGGCACGGTGAGCGTGAGCAGCCCGCCGAGCAACCCGGCCACCGCGGCCATCAGCAGGCGGCGACGGCCGGACACCCCGGGGGCCGGTGCGGCGCGCAAGCCGGTCTCGATGGTCGCCAGCAACAGGAACAGCGCCGGCACCTGCGGGTACAGCGTGGTCGCGGTGTAGACGAGCAGCGGGTAGCAGGCCACGACGAGCGCGGCAACGGCACCGGTGCCTGCGGTGTGCACGCGGCGGCCGAGCAGGTACGTGAACCAGACCGAGCCGGCGAGCGCGAGCACACCGATCATGCGCATGGCGAGCACGCTGCCGCCGCTGACCAGATATGCCGGCAGCAGCAGGAAGATGTAGCCCGGCGGCCGGTACGCGGTCGGCTGCACGTTGTCAAGGGTGAAACCGTGGCCCTGCGCGATGGACCGGGTCAGCTGGACGTAGACCTGCTCGTCGAAGTACCGCAATTGGCCGCCGAGCACGATCGCGTAGCCGCCCGCGATCAGCAGGCTCACGCCGACCGCGACCAGGGCGATCATGGTGGCGTGCCGGTCGAGCCACGCCCCGGCCCGCCGGGCACGGGGCAGCGCGGCGCGCTGTCTCTGTGGTGCGACGGCCGGTCCGGCCACGTTGCCAGTCATGTCTTCCCCCCAGTAGGCGACCCGGCCCGCGACGCCACGGCGCCGGTTTCCGGGACGGTCGCACGTTTCTTGGTACGCGGGCGGCCGACGATCGGCATCATGCCGTCCGGGTCGGCGCGGACGTGCCGCCACAGCGTGCCGCAGATGCCGACCAGCATGAAGCAGATGCCGGTCGCCATGATGAAGCCGAACGCGTCGTACGTCGCGTCCGCCACGATGATCACCGACAGGCTCGCGATCAGTGTCTGGCCGAGATCACGGACCACCGGGTCCCGCGTCGCCATCCGCACCCGCACCGCGGCGTAGACACCGGTCAGCAGCACCAGGATCAGCGCACTGAGGCCCAGAATGCCGTTCTCCACAAGGGTGCCGAGGTACTGGTTGTCCAGCGGGCCGTACTTCTGCGGCAGGTACGTGCCGAAACCCCGGCCCAGCAACGGATGCACGGCGATCTGCACGTCCGCCCGCGCGTAGTCCTCGGTCCGGTGCTGGATACTCGGGTCGCCGGAGAGGTTGTTGAACAGGCTGAACAGCGTCCCGATCAGGCCGGGGATGAACAGCCGCATCACCACAAGGAACCCCGACACGACGGCGATCGCCCGCAGCCGCCGCTTGCCGGACCAGGTGGGCATCAGCACCAGTGCGGCGGCCATCAGGCCGAGGATCGCCGAACGGGACAGCGACACCATGGCCCCGACGCTCACCATCGCAAGGCACATCCACCACGGCCACGACCGGCGGCCGAACCGGGTGGCCCGGAACGCGTAGTGCGTGGCGAGCGGCGCCGCGATCGCGCACACGACGCCGAACTCGATCGGATGGCCCGCGGTGCCGGACGGCCGGCGGAAGATGGAGCGCTGCAACAGGGTTACCACGTCGTCAACGGCACGCAGGCCCGGCACCACCATGTAGCGCGTCGGGTCGATGCCGAAGAAGAACTGGATCAGGCCGACACCCGCGACGAACGCGCAGCCGTACACGATCACGCGCAGCACCTTGTCGATCCGGCCCAAGCCGCGCAGCGAGTCGCACACCATGATGCCGACGACCACCACCGCCATGATGGTGATCACGCTGCGGTCGGTGGCCTTCAGCTCGTCCGACGGCAGGTAGCCGTAGCTGGCGTAGCCGTAGGTGGCGAGTTGGGATACCGCGAACAGGAACAGCGACGTGCGCACCGCGCTGCGGCCCTTGGCCATGCCGACCGTGTTGAGCATCTGCGCGCACAGCCACAGCAGGCCGAGCAGCATGCCGAACAGCATGCTCGGCGCGAGCGCGAGCGGGATCGCCGCGACGACGAGGTGCGAAGGCAGGATGAACAGGATTCCACAGTAGACACAGACGAGCGTGGTGCCGTCCGCGCGCTGTTTCTGTTGGTGTTGCGGCGGTTCACCATCGGGCTGGGTGTCGTCGGTGCCGGGGCCGGGCTGGGGCGGCTGGTCGGCCCCGGTGCCCCGCCGACGGCCGGTGACGTCGACCGCGGTCATGTGGTCAGCCGGCGGACGAGTCGGGCGACCGGAACTCGGTGCGCGGCCAGTCGTGCCGGTTGGCGGTGCCGTTTCCGTTGTTCCCGTTGGCGTTCGAGGCACTGTCCGAGGTGCTGGTGCCGCCGGCGTGGCCGTTGTTGGTCGGCACCGGTGCCGGCAGCGGCCGTGGTTTGACCGGGTGTGGCTGGTGCACCGGGGCCGGCGAGTAGGGCTCGCGGCGGGCACCGTTCGCCGACCGGTCGCCGACGGACTGCGGGTGCGGCGACGGACGTGGCCCGCCGGCCCGCACCGGCTGTGGCGCCGGCATCGGGCGTGGTGGCGGCGCCGGGCGCATCTGCTTGGTCGGCAGGGCGGACTCGTCGACCGTGTCGCCGTCGTCGTCCAGTTCGACGTCGGCGCGCAGGTCGTCGTCATCGTCGCCGGAACGCCTGCGGCGGCCGGTGAAGCTCTCGATGCCGTACGCCGCGCCGAGAGCGATGATAAGGCCGAGCACGAGTGCGATACCCGCGTCCTTCACCTTGTTGCTGATCTTGGTGGTCGCCGTCGTCGGGCTGACCACGCTCTGCGTGCCGATGTAGGTGCTCGGCGGCGCGTTCAGGTTCTTCTGCCTTGCGTCCAGTTCGGTCTGCGCGTACTTCAGCGCGAGGCTGACGGTGAGTTCGGACTGCTGCGGCGAGTTCGCGGTGGCGATGATCACCACGAAGGGCCCGCCGGTGTTGCCGTCACCGGCTTGGTAGCTCGCGCCGCCCTCGCTGACGATCTGCTGGCCGACCGACGGGCTGCTCAGGCTCTGGATCAGCAGCTGCGTGGTGATGGTGAGGCTGCCCTCGAAGTCCAGCAACGGGTTGCCGGGGCCGCTCGCCTTCGACGGGTCGATGGCGGTGACGCCGCCCGCGGTCGGCGCGGTGAGCACGATCGTGCCGGTCGCCTGGTACTGCGTCGGCACCTTCAGGAAAACGCCACCGCCGATACCCAGGGCAACCACGAAGACCGGGACCGCCACGTACCATCGCCGAAGGAGGACGCCAATCGTCTTCCAGAAGTCCATGGCTCCTCCATCGGTGGCCTCGCCCCGGCACGGTCCCGCCGCGACGCCACCCCGTCTTGGTCAGCTCGGCGTCGAGCACGGCGGACACGCCACCCGTCAGATCAATCGACCAGGAGACCAGGACGTTACGTAACCGGCCCGGGATGGGTGAGAGCTGTATCGTGCGCCACGTGCGCCTTGGCTTCGCCTGTGCCTGGGATCCTCGACCCGAGCCTACCTGGTCCTACACGCCGTGGCGGCTGCGTGACGAGCTGCGTACCCGCACGGACGTGGTCGACATCGGGATGCGCTATCCCACCGCGGTCCGGCTGCCACTGAAGGCCGCGCACGCCCGGCGCGTCAACGGTCAATGGGTGTCGATGTGGAAACACTCCCGGTTGGCCCGCGGTTACGCGCGGCAGGCGCTGCTGGCCGGCGAACGGATGACGCCCTGTGACGTGGTGATCCAGATCCAGGACCTGGCCGCGCTGCGCACGCCATACCTCGTGTTGCAGGACCTCAGCTACGACGTGCTGCTCGCGGAGCTGGACGCGCACGGCAGGCTGGTGCACTTTCCGTCGCTGACCCGGTCGGACGCGCAACGGCTGCGGGACCGGCAGCACCGGATCTACGGCGCGGCGGCCGGCATCCTCGCGATGAGCGAGTGGTTCGCCGACCACCTGGTCCGGGTGTCCGGCGTGCCGGCCGACCGGGTGCACGTGGTCCATCCGGGGGCGTCGGCGGTGGGACCGGCCATTTCGGACGGTCCGGACGTGGTTCGCGAACGGCCTCGGCGGCGGTTGTTGTTCGTCGGCAAGGACTTCGCGACCAAAGCGGGCGAACAGGTGGTCGCGGCGCTCGCGGTGCTGCGGGCCGACGTCGATCCGAAGATCACGCTGACGGTGGTGGGGCCGAAGGAGTGGCCGATGCCCGGCGAGCCGCCGGCCGGTGTCCGTTTCCTCGGCCGGGTGCCGATCGAGCGGGTCGGGGCGCTGTACGCGGAGCACGACCTGTTCGTCATGCCGTCGAGGTTCGAGGGGTTCGGCATCGCGCTGGTGGAGGCCCTGTCGCACGGCCTGCCGGCAGTGGCGCGGCGGGCGTTCGCGATGCCGGAGATCGTGCGGCCCGGCGACAACGGCGACCTGGTCACCGGCGACGATCCGGCCGAACTGGCCGGCATCGTGGCCCGCCTGCTCGCCGACGACGGCCTGTTCGCGCGGGTCGCCGAACAGGCCGTCGGGGTGCGCGAACACTACTCGTGGGCACGCGCGGCGGACGATGTGATCAAGGTCGCGGAAAAGCTCAGTTGCCGACGGTGAACGGGGCTTGGTCCGGCCGGCACACCGTTCCGGGCGGGGGAAGCGCGCCGGTGACGAAGTAGCGGCTCTCGACCATGTCGACGCAACCGCTGTGGTTGCCCAACGCGGTGTGGCCGTAGCCATCCACGGTCACGAGCCGGGCGTCGGCCAGGTCATGGGACATCGCAACCGCGTCCTGGTAGGGCGTTGCCGGGTCGCCCGTGTTGCCCACCACCAGGATCGGTCGCGCCGTCGGCCGGTTCCACGGTCCGGTGTAGCGCTGCGGCGCCAGCACCGGCCACTGTGCGCACGCCTCGGCGATCCACGTCCAGTACGGGCCGACCGCGCCGGAGCGTGCCGACGCGTAGGCCGCCTGCGCCGGATACCGCGACGGGACGCGTGGGTTCGGGTCGTCCGAGCACAGCACGCCCAGTTCCGACTCCCGGCCGACGTACGGCGCGTCGGCGTTCGCCGGTACCCCGAGGCCCGGGACCGCGAGGTCCTCGGCGGTCAGCGCCGGCGTGGCCGGCGCGGCGCCGCCGCTGGTCCGCAGCCACAGGTTTTCCAAGATGGTGGCCGCGCCGGGCCACCCCGACGACAGGTTCGGCAACGGCTGCACGTCGTACAGCAGATTGATGACCACCCCCACGGTGAGCGCCTTGGTGAACGTGAACCCGGCGAGGCCGACCGGCGTGCTGGCCAGCCGGTCGAGCAGGGTGTCGAACTTGGCGTGGGTGGCGGCCGGGCTGCCGGCGGTGAACGCGCAGGAGGTCACCGTGGCTTTGCCGCACAGGTCGAGGAATCCGTTCAGCGCGACCGCGGAACCCTGATCCGAACCCAGCCGCAGGAACGTGCCCAGCGCTGGCCCCACGCCCTCCGCCGAGGCGGCCCAGCGCACCGGGTCGACGTTGCCGTCCAGGGTGATCGCCCTGACCTTGGTGGGAAACAGGTTGGCGTAGGTGGCGCCGATATAGGTGCCGTAGGACCCGCCGAGATAGTTCAGGGCGGGATCGCCGACCGCCTGGCGCAGCAGGTCCATGTCCCGCGCGGTGTCGGCGGTGGTGTCGTGCGCGAGCAGCGGTCCGGCGTGCGCGGCGCAGGTCTGGTCGAACCGGGCGTAGGTGTCTTCCCACAACTGTTGCTGCGCATGGCCGATCGGGTAGCCGGCCGGCAGCCCCGCGAGAAACTGTTGCTCCTGCCCGATGGTGTCGAAGCAGCGCAGGACGGCGCTCTGCCCGATGCCGCGCGGATCGAAGCTGACCACGTCGAACCGGGCGCGCACGGTCGCCGGGAACCGCGAGTACAGCGGCGGCAATATGTCGACGCCCGAGCCGCCGGGACCGCCGGGGTTGAAGAACACCGAACCGATCCGGTGTGCGGGATCGGTGGCCGGATGCTTGATCACCGCGAGCCGGATGGTCGCGCCGCGTGGATTCGCGTAGTCCAGCGGCACCGTGGCCGTGGCACATAAGAATTCCGCGGCACAGGGTTGCCAGGTCAGGTTCGGCACGGCCGGTGCCGCCGCCACGGCCGGCGGCGCGGTCACCAACCCAAGGGCCATGCACAGTGCTGAGACGAGGGCGCCCATCGATGGGAGAGCACGTCGTCCGCCACGTTTGGTTTCCATGCTGGAAACTCTAGAGTTTCCAGATCGGAAACACAAGGGCGCTCACTTGGTCCGGAACCACGCCCTCCGCACCGGTCGGCACGTGGCCAGCGCGTCGCCGAGAGACGCCGTGGTCAGCCCGCGCTCGGCGAGGTCGCCGAGAATCCGCCGGGACAGCTCACCCCGGTCGAAGGTGGGTGCCGGACCGTCGTCGGCGCCGTCGCCGGCGTCCGCGTAGCCGTCGTGCAGCAACAGCACCGATCCGCGCCGCACGGTCGACGCGCGGGCGGCGATCTCGGGCACGGGGTCGTCCTGCCAGTCGGCGGCCTCGTCGCTCCACACCACCGACTCCATGCCGGCCGACCGGATCGCCGCCCACGTGGTCGGGTACTGCGCGCCGTACGGCGGCCGGAACCAGCGGATCCGTTGTCCGGCAAGGTCTTCCAGCTCGTGCCTTGCGTCGATGGTGCGCCGTCGGACCTGCCCGGCCGGCAGCGTGGTCAGCCGGACGTGGTCGATCCCGTGCAGCGCGATCTCATGCCCGGCCGCGATCACGTCGGCAAGCAGGCCGGGAAAGCGGCGGGCGCGGCCGACCAGGATGAAGAAGGTGGCCGTCGTACCGGCGTCGGCAAGGGCGTCCAGCACGCGGTCGGTGCCGCCGGGCTGCGGGCCGTCGTCGTACGTCAGCACCGCGAGGTCCCGGTCGGTGCGTACACCGCGGACCGAACCGACCGGTGCGGTGAGCGGATGGATCAGCCTGCGGACGGTCGTGGCGGCCATGATGGATATCGTGCCAGCGGCACATACGGGCTGTCGCCGCCCGTCTCGGTTGTAACGCCAGCCTGATCCGCCCGGATCCTTTCCACGCGAAGACCGTCGGTCCGACAGCAGGGATTGGAACAGCGGGGGAATTGGGCATGGATCAAGG
>DATBCR010000403.1:0-17208 GCA_036270375.1 Pseudonocardiaceae bacterium
CGCCACGCCGTCGCAGGCGGTGGCGGGTCCGTCGGATTCTGGGCATCCTCCTGGTGTTGTTGCTGGTCGGTGCGATCGCGATGTGGTTCTACATGGACTCCTCGCTGCATCGGGTCAGCGCCCTTGGCGACTACCCGGGACGGCCGGCGGCGGGTGCCGGCACGAACTGGTTGATCGTCGGGTCGGACTCCCGGCAGGGACTGACCGCGGCGCAGGCGGCGCAGTTGCACACCGGGGACGCGTCCGCGGTGTCCGGCGGCCGCACCGACACGATCATGGTGGTGCACCTGCCGGACAACAGCACCAAGCCGACCATGGTCAGCCTGCTGCGCGACTCGTTGGTGTCGATTCCGGGGCACGGCAACAACAAGATCAACGCGGCGTACGCGTTCGGCGGCCCGACGCTGCTGGTGCGGACGGTGGAACAGGCGACCGGACTGCGGATCGACCACTACGCGGAGATCGGCCTTGGTGGCTTCGCGTCCGTTGTGGACGATGTGGGTGGCGTGACGATGTGCCTGCCGCAGGCCGTGCAGGACAGCTACGCGGGTATCAACCTGCCGGCCGGCTGCCAGAACTTGAACGGGGCCAACGCCTTGGGTTACGTACGCAGCCGGCACGCGTTCGCGACCAGCGATTTCGCCCGCACCCAGCACCAGCGCGAGTTCCTTGGCGCGCTGGCCAACCGGATCGCCAGCCCGGGTGTGCTGTTGAACCCGTTCGACCTGTTCCCGGTGCTGTTCGACCTGCCGGGGAACCTGACCGTGGACAACGGCGACCACCTGCAGGACCTGATCGGCCTCGGCTGGAGCATGCGCGGCATCTCCAATGGCGGCCTGATCACGACGGCGGTGCCGATCAACGGGTCTACCGGCGGCTCATTGTTGTGGGACAAGACGAAGTCGAAGGAACTGTTCAACGATCTGAACACCGACCAGGCCGTACCGAGTGCCTTGGTCACCAACGCGTGATTCAGATCGTGACCACCACCTTGCCCTGTGCGTGGCCCGCTTCCTGGTATTCGATGGCAGCACGGATCTCGTCGAACGGGTAGCGCCGGTCGATCACCGGGGTGACCTTGCCGTCCTCGATGAACTCGGCCAGCGTCACCAGGTTGTGCCGTTCGCCCGTGTACGCGACTGCGTTCGTCAGTGACGCCCGCCGGCCGACCAGCGGTGCCATTGCCACGGTGCCGAACATGTGGCCCATCGGTTGCAGCCACGGGCCGGCCGGCCCGCCCACCATGACGAACGTCCCCGTCGGGGCCAGTACCCGCCGGCATGCCCGCACCGAGTGGCGGCCCGCGATGTCGAGCAGGATGTCGTAACGCCGGTCGGTCCGCGTGAAGTCCTCGGCGGTGTAGTCGACGACGTCCTTCGCGCCGAGCGAGTGCACCAGATCCACGTTGCGCTTGTGGCACACGCCAACGACTTCCGCGCCGAACGCCACCGCGAGCTGTACCGCGAACGTGCCGACGCCACCGGACGCCCCGTTGACGAGGACCTGCTGGCCGGGCTGGATCGAACCGTTGTCGCGCAAGCCGACCAGTGCGGTGACGGCCGCCATCGGCACGGCGGCGGCCTGTTCGTGCGACAGGTTCGCCGGCTTGGCCGCCAGCAGGCGCTCCGGCACCGTGACGTACTCGGCGAAGCCGCCGGCCGGCAGCAGTGCGAAGACGTCGTCGCCGGGACGGAACCGTGTCACGTCCGCGCCGACCGCCTCGACGGTGCCGGCCATGTCGCAGCCGAGCACGGCGCGCCGAGGGCGGCGCAGCCCCGGGCCGGCCGGGATCAGGCGCGCGAGGCGTGGCTCGCCTCGGAGGCCGTGCCAGTCGTACGGGTTGACGGACGTGGCGCGGACCCGCACCAGGGCCTCGCCTGCGGCGGGCACCGGCTTGTCGATTTCGGTCAACCGGCCGAGATCGGGCGAACCGAACGAGGGCATGACGAACGCCTGCATGATCATCTCTCCGTTTCTTACCTTGTAAGTCGTACGTCGTAAGGTAGTCGTACAACGTAAGGCAGTCAAGGCCTGCGCTGGTGACATGCGCCTTACCTTGTACGATCACGGACGAGGAGGGTGGACGCAGGTGGCCAGCCAAGCCGAACCGGGTGCCGAGCCGAGGATCCCGCTCAGCAGGGAGCGTGTGCTGCGGGCCGCGGTCGAACTCGCCGACGGGCACGGCATCGAGTCCCTCACCATGCGCAGGCTGGCTGATGAACTCGGCGCCGAGGCGATGTCGCTGTACTACCACGTGGCCAAGAAGGACGACGTTCTGGACGGCCTCGTCGACATCGTCATGAGCGAGATCAACGAGGTGGTCGACCGGATCGACGCGCCCTCGCGCGGCGCCGACTGGAAAACGGCCGTGCGGCGGCGAATCCTGTCCGCGCGCGAGGTGTTCCTGCGGCACCGGTGGGCGCCGAGGTTGTTCGAGACACGGACCACGACCAGTGTCGGAGTATTGCGCTACATGGACGCCCTGATCGGCCTGATGCGCGACGGCGGTTTCTCCTACGACGTCGCGCACCACGCGCTGCACGCGCTGGGCAGTCGGGCGCTCGGCTTCACCCAGGAACTGTTCGACCCCGCCAACGCGGGCGCCGCCGACGAGTCCGAGGCCGCGCTCGCCCAACTGGCCGACCAGTTGCCGAACCTCGTCGGCATGATGGTGGAGATCGCCCACGACGACCCCGACTCCACGCTCGGCTGGTGCGACGACCAGACGGAGTTCGAGTTCGGCCTCGACCTGATCCTCGACGGCCTGGACGGCATGCGCTGATCGTTCGGCCGGCCCGGCGACGCACCAAACATCGTGAGATCAATGCGCCAATATTCATGCGCTTGGCCTAAGCAGCGGTTGTGCGCATCATGCTAGCCTGCTTGCTGGACATCGATTCCCAGCCGGTCATCGAGGGGATTCCATAATGGCCAGTCCGTCGGCGCAACCGGTTTCCATATTCTATGGCAGGGACAAGTTCAACCCAAGTCCAGAACTGGCCAGGGCACAGCGGGATAATCCGGTCAGCCACGTACAGGGTTTCTGGCTCTACCAGACCGGCGAATACTGGATGGTCACGCGACAATCGGACGTCCGCGAGGTCCTCGGCGATTCCGAGACATTCGGTATGCACGATCCCGACCGGCCACCGGTGCTGCCAGACGAACTGCTCAATATGGACCCGCCGGAACACACCCGGCTGCGGCGGTTCCTCACCCCCGGTTTTACCGTGAAACGTATTCGCCAGTTGGCGCCGCGGATCGAGCGCATCATCGACGACCATCTCGACGCGATGGAATCGCGCGGCGCACCGGCCGACATCGTGGCCGACTTCGCGTTGCCCATCCCGTCGCTGGTGATCTGCGAACTGCTCGGTGTGCCCTACGTCGACCGCGCGGACTTCCAGTTGCGCAGCCGAGACATCGTCAACCTCGCGCTGCCGCTCGAGGAACGCATCGCCGCTGGCCGGGATGCGCACGAGTTCATGGCCGAACTCGTTGCCACGAAACGAAAGGTGCCGGACGACAGCCTGATCGGCCTGCTGATCGACGAGCACGGTGATGGCATCCACGACGCGGAACTGACCGGTGTCGCGGACGTGTTGCTGATCGCGGGACACGAGACGACGTCCAACATGCTCGCCCTCGGCACGCTGTTGCTGCTGGAACATCCCGACCAGGCCGGGTTGCTGCGCACCGCCGCCGATGACGATCCGGTGCTCGATCGTGCGGTCGAGGAGATTCTCCGATACCTGACCGTTGTCACCACATCGTTCGCCCGGATCGCCCGCAGGGACACCATGCTCGGCGACGCGGCCATCAAGGCGGGGGAGTTCGTGGTCTGCCAGTTGGCGGTGGCCAATCGGGATCCGGCACTCGGCACGGACATGGACCGATTCGACATCACCCGGGAGCCCGCGTTACACGTGACGTTCGGCCACGGCATGCACCATTGTCTCGGTGCGCCGCTGGCCAGGATGGAGATGCGGATGGCGTTTCCGGCGCTGTTACGTCGTTTCCCAGGCCTGCGATCGGTGCTGCCAGTGGATCAGGTTCCCTATCGCACCGACGCCGCGATCTATGGGGTGGACGCATTGCCCGTCGAATGGTAATTCGAGTCGGTTACTTCGACAGTGCGGCGCTGATCCCCGGAATGTCGGCCAGCTTGAGCATCGCGGTCTCGTCGAGTGGAATGCTGGCCGTGTGCACGGAGGTGAGCGCGATCGTGAGCAGGGTGCCGTTCGGGTAGGCGGCCTCCAATTCACTGAGCAGGCCCGGCGGTGCGCCGGTGGTCGCGTCCGACGGGACGATTCGAGTGAACACCGGATCGCGTATCACGATGGCCACGACGCCGTTGGCCGGCGCCGCCTGCGTGCAGGAGTCGCCGCCGAACTCCTCGTCCGGTTCACACCTGGCCACGTCGGCCGCCTTGACGACCTGCCCGTTGGCAGGCGACACGGTGACCATGACGTGGTCGAGCACGGCGTTGTCCTTGGTGCGCACCAGGAGTCCCTGGGCGGTGTAGTGCGTGACGGTGTGGTTGGCCTCGGTGCTGGTGTAGCGCTGGAACACGAAGCCGGGCGGGGCGTCCGGATCGTCGGCGAAGCGGACTGTGGGCGGCAGGAGGGTGGTGTGGCGGAGGTCGGTGGTGAGGCTCCGGGACAGCGCGTCCACGCCCGGCGCGGGCGCGGGCTGGCTGTCGGGCGGAACGGCGGGTGCCGATTGGGTGCGCAGGACGGCGATGGCCGCGACGATGGCCACGGCGACCAGACCAGCGCCGAGACCGGTTCGAAGCCGCATGCGTTCAGGCTAGCCGCTGCCCCGGCCCCGATCGATGGTTGCGTGTCACGTCGGTGCTGCCAGGGTCCGCAAAGCGGCGATCAGGTATTCTGACACGAATTCGAGGGTCTCGCGGTTGTAGGTAGCGGAATAACCTCGTGGAATGCCTTCTGTCAAGACGATCAGGTACAGATAGCATTGGTACAGCGCCAGGCGAGTGCGGGCGGATGCGTCGAAGGTGAGCTGGCCACCCGCCGACCGGTATCCGCTAAGGAAGTCCAGATCCTGCTCGATGTCGCTGAGCAGGGCGAGTGAGACCATTTCGGCGAGCGGATCGCCCCAGAATGCTCTTTCACCGTCCACGATGCCGGTGATCCGACCGTTGTCGACGAGAATATTGCCGTCCCACAGATCGAAGTGGACGAGCACCGGCGTGCGCACCTCGTCGAGCGTGTCGACGTGGCGGCTCGTCACTTCTTGAATCCGGCCGAGCGACCACGGCAGCGGCGCCGCGAACCGTTGCGCGTCTGTGAGGACCATGTTGAGCATCGCGGTGAACGCTGTCCGCCATGTGGTTGACGGTGGGTGTTGCGGGTAGCCGAACCCGTTGCCGTCGTTGGTGATGCGGTGCAGCCCGGCGACCAGGGTGCCCAGTTCGTGACGCAGCTCGGCTCGGTTGTCTGTCAGGTGGTCTCGTTGCGCGACCCAGTTCTGGCCGGGAAGTGCTGTCATCAGGAGGAAGTCGCTGTCGATGACCTGTCGGGAGAAGTCGGCGCGGAGGACCTCGGGCACCGGTAGGGCCGCGATCGCGCTGCGGTAGAACATGGCCTCCGTGCGCATGAGGTCGAGTTCGTAGCTCATCGTCGGCGCGGCGGGATCCGGCGCGACCTTGAGTACCAGGTCGTCGCCGTTCGCGATGTGAATGCGGTAGGCGGTGTTGTAGGTGGCATCGCCCAGTTCCGCCCACGAGCGCACGTCGGTGGGTGCGAGACCGGAACCTGCCAGGATCCGGTCGAGTTGGGCCTGATCCAGACGCCGCTGATGGCTGTTGATCATCTACCTGGCGGCCGCCCAGGTCTCGACCACCTGGAAATAGTCGCCGGCGTTGGGCGCGTAGTTGATCGCGTGGCCGTAGCCGTGCAGGACGTACGTCTGCAGGCCGGCGGTCAGCGGGAAGAAGGGGGCCTCGGACCGCTTCAGCGTGTCCGCCGATGTGCAGTCGCTGCCAAGTGGCGGGCCGCAGAAGTTCGGGTCGTCGCCCGTGACGATCAGTACCGGGGCCGTGATCTGGTCCGAGATCGGGATCACGACCGTGGTGAGCGCGATGGTGTCCACGGCCTCCGTGACGGCGAACACGTCCTTTGTGGACTCGTCAGCGGCGATCGTTCCCGCGTCGTACGGGCCAGGGGTGTGGAAGGCCTGGTACCGGGTGCCGGCCACGGTTGTCAGGTAGCCGAGGTCGATGCCGCGGCCGGCCAACTGGGGGTCGGCTGCCGCGGGGATCATGTTCGCGAGCGTTCCCGCGACGGTGGTGAAGTTCATCTGGTGCGTCATTCCGGTGACCAGCACACCGTCGACGTCGTGGAACGTACCGGCCTCGATCATCGCCATGGCCGAGCCGATGGAGTGGCCGCCGACGATGATCTTGGCGAACTTCGGGCCGAGCCGGCCGGTCCGCAACGCCTGGATCGCCTGGTGCGCCGCGTCGGCCTGGACGGTCGCGGTCACCAGCGCGCTCAGCGGCTTGGAACTCTGCCCGGTGCCGAGGCGGTCCAGGGTGGCGATGCCCGCGTTGTTCATCGCGAGTCGGAACGAATGTAGTGCCGGCTGGTAGCCGATGTCCCAGTACGTGCTGTTGTACGTGCCGCCGGGGATCAACACCTCGACGGTGGTCGCACCCGCCGGGGTGCACAGGTGGCCGTGCATCGTCATCGGCAGGATGAGCAGCGTGACGGGAAAGCTCATGTCCTGACAGGACACCTGGGTGGTGGCCGTGGCTGGAGCCGGCAACAGCAGGCCGGCCGCGAGCAGGGCGACGACGAGGGCGCGAACGAACCCACGTCCTTTGTGGAGCATACGCACGGAGAACTACCTCCTGTGGGGGATTGGGGAGAACCATCAAAGCGGGCGTGCTATTTCCTTGGCACCGCCGTCATCGGCATTCGGCTGGGATACGCGGCTGACGTGAACTTCACGTGAACCGGCCGGTCGGGCACCGGAACCAGCCGCCACTTGGCGGCGACCGTGGCCAGCGTGACCACGATCTCGTTGTGCGCGAAGACATTCCCGACACACTGCCGGTTGCCGGCCCCGAACGGCACGTAAGCGCCCCTCGGCAGCCGCTTCGCGCGTTCCGGCCGCCAGCGGTCCGGGTCGAAACGGTACGGGTCGTCGTAGTATCTCGGGTCGAAATGCATGGCGTGCGGGCTGACGGTCACTTCGGCGCCGGCCGCGACCGCCACGTCGCCGAGCCGCACGTCCGTCGTGGCGCGCCGCATCAGGATCCAGATCGGATACATCCGCAGGACCTCGTCGACCACCCTGTTGGCATACGCCAGCTTCGGGATGTCGTCGACGGCGACGGGACGGCCGGCCAGCACCTCGTCCACCTCGGCGTGCACCCGTTGTTCTATCTCGGGATTGCGGGCCAACTCGTGGAATGTCCATGCCAGCGCGAGCGCCGTCGTCTCGACCCCCGCGGTGAGCAGGGTGAGGACTTCGTCGTGGACCTGTTGGTCCGTCATGCCGTGTTGGCCGGTGCCCTCGTCGTGCGCGAGCAGCAGCATGGACAGCAGGTCGCCGTTGTCGACGCCGCTCCGCCGCCAGTCCGCGATGATCTCCAGCACGACGGCCCGCATGCGTTCGACGGCCTCGTCGAACTGCCGCGCGCCGGGTATAGGCAGTTTCTCCAGTAATGCGGGGGACAGCGCACGGATCAGACCCTGTTTGATGACGACCGGGATCGACCGGCGCGCCTCGGCAATGGCCCGTCGGCCGAGTTCCGTCGCGAACAGCGTCTCGCCGACGATCGTGACGGCGAGTCCCTGCATGTCCTTGTCGATCTCCCGCACCTCGCCGCTCTGCCACGATCCGGTCAGTTCGCCGACGGCCCGTGCCATCGTCCTTGTGTACCGCGTGATTCGGTCGCGGTGGAAGGCGGGTTGGATCAAGCGGCGCTGTCGCAGGTGGAAGGCGCCGTTGGCGAGGATCAGCCCGTTGCCGAGATAGGGTCGAAACTTGTCGAACATGATGCCTTTTGCGAAACTGTTCCCCTCGGTGACCAGGACGTGGTATGTCAACTCCGCGCTGGTGACGAAATATGTCGGCATCGGGCCGAGATAGATCAGCACCACGTCGCCGTACCGATGAAGTGACGAGGTCAGGGCGACGCGGTGGCGCAGCATTGCCGGTGTGTGCCCGAGGAGCGGCCAGCGTCCAGGCGCCACCGGAACGGACATCCGAACACCTCGCCAACGCGAAAGGAAGTGCCCACCATAGGCGCCTTTCGGCCGATGGCAACATTGCCCGATCGGGTGGTACGGGTCACCCCGATGGAGCAGCAACCCTATGATCAGTGGTCGGTATGCTCGTGCCTTCCCCTCTTGAGTGTCGCTTGAATGAGGTGTTCGCGTGGCTCGCCAGCAGGACTGGGTACCGCCCGGCGTCGACATTTCCGTGCCCAGTGTGGCCCGTCTGTACGACTTCATGCTCGGTGGCGGCCACAACTTCGCGGCGGATCGGGAAGTCGGTGTGCAGATCGAGCGCACTATGCCCGGTTTGCGGCAGGCGGCCAGGGTGAACAGGGCATTCCTCGGCCGCGTCGTGCGATTCATGGTCGAGCAGGGAATTCGGCAGTTCCTGGACATCGGCTCCGGAATTCCGACCGTCGGCAACGTGCACGAAGTCGCCCAGCAGGCGGACCCGGAGTGCCGGGTCGTCTACGTCGACCGTGATCCGATCGCCGTCGCGCACAGCGAACTCATGTTGGCCGCCAATGACAACGCGGATGTCCTGATGGCGGACATCCGTGACCCGGACGGAATTCTGGCCAGCGCGCCGGCACGCCGGCTGCTGAGGCTGGACGAACCGGTCGGTCTGCTGATGTTGCTGATGCTGCACTGGATCCCGGACGATTCGGACCCGCTCGGCCTGCTGGTCCGCTTCCGCGATCGGTTGGCGAGCGGGAGTTTCCTCGCGGTCACGCACGTCACCGGCGACAACCAGGACGACAAGCTGACCGAAGCCACCGGCGTCATCGAACGCAGCAAGAGCCCGGACCAGATCACGCTCCGCTCGCGCGAACAGATCATGCCGATGTTCGGCGATTTCGAGATCATCGAACCGGGACTCGTCGGCTGCGCGTTGTGGCGTCCCGGCGGACCGGCCGACATCACGGACGACGCCGACATGAACGCGCTCGTCTACGCGGCCGTGGGGCGCAAACCGTAGTGCCCGCCACGAACGAGCAGCCGAACGGCTCGCGGGTACCCGAGGACGGCGCCCGCGAGCGGTTGGTGCTCACCAAGAAATGGGCCTACCTGCTGCTGAGCAAGGTCTTCCTGCCCTTGTCCCGGGAGGAGCTGGAACGCGAACTGCTCGTGCTGTTCGACGCCGTCCGGGACACGGTCCGCAGCGAGCCGTTCACAACGCGGAGCGCGCATCAGGCGGGTGTCCGGCTGGTCGAGCTCGGCTGTTCCGCCGACGAGGCGCTTTCATCCACTGTGGACGTGCTCGGCAAGGGATTGTTGTCGTGGCCGGGGTTCCAGCCGGCGGAACGGTTCGCGGAGCGGATCGTGCTCGGGATCGGCGCGCTGGCGTGCGGTGTCGCCGCGGCCAACCGGCAGCGTATTTTCGAGCAGCAGGAGGGCATGCACCTCTCGCTGCTGAAGGCGGTCCGGGACGCCAAGTGGCACCTCGCGGAGAGCGAGGCCCGGTTCGACGAGGTCGCCATGTCCTCGGCGAGCGGCATCATCATCACCGACGTGGACGGCCGGCTGATCCGGGTCAATGCCGCGGTCGTCGACATGCTCGGCTATTCCGCGTCGGAACTGACCGGCATGGTGCTGTTCGACATCGTGCACCCGAACTACGCGGCGGTCCTGCGGGCCGACTACGAGTCGGTGCTCGACGGCACGAAGACGCGGGTGCGGCAGTCGCAACTCCTGCTGTGCCGCAATGGTGACGTGGCACGGATCTCGCTGATGGCGTCGCTGCTGCGCGGCGCGGACGACCGGCCGAGCCAGTTCGTCACCGTCGTCGAGGACGGTACGGAACTGCTGCTGTTGCGCGGTGAACTCAACCGCCAGGCACTGCACGACGCGCTGACCGGCCTGCCGAACCGGCAGTATTTCAGCACCCACATCGAGGCCACGCTGCGTCGGGCGGACCCGGCGTACGGCGTCACGCTGTTCCACCTGGATCTCGATGGGTTCGGCATGATCTGCAACGGCCTCGGCCGATGGGTCGGCGAGCGCCTGCTGGTCGAGGTCGGGCGGCGCCTGAAGTCCGTCGTCGCGGGCGAGAAGGCCATGGTCGCCGGGTTCGGCGGCGACGAGTTCGGCATCCTGGTCGAGAACTCGGCCACTACACCGAGCGTGGCGACCATCGTGGCGAACATCAACGCGGCACTGGCGAAACCGGTCGTCGGCGCGGGCGAGGGCGTCGCCGTGTCGGCAAGTATCGGCGTCGTGCACCGTCCCGCCGAGCACATGGACGCCGCGGAGCTGCTGCGCGCGGCCGACGTGACGTTGCGCGGTGTCAAGGCGAACGGGCGCGCGCAATGGAGCCCCTACCACGCCGAACAGGACGAACGCGACCGCGCGACCTACCGGTTGGCTGCCGCCATGGCCGGCGCGTGGGAGACCGGCGAGATCGGTCTGGTCTACCGGCCGGTGGCCCGCCTCGCCGACGGCCGGATCGACGGCGTCGAGGCTTTGTTGCGGTGGCAGCGTCCCGGCCGTGACCCGGTGCCGCACGGCAGGTGTGTCGAGCTGGCCGACATGACTGGCCTCGTCCTGCCGCTCGGCGACTGGCTGTTGCGCGGCGCGACCCGCGACGCCAGATGGTGGCAGCAGCGGTTCGCGGGCGACGTGTCCCTCTCCGTCGGCGTCACCGCGCACCAGTCGTCCGACGCTGACCTGGTCTCCCGCGTGGTCGGCGCCCTCGACGAGAGCGGCCTGCCACCGGCGCGGCTGACGCTGTGGCTGCCGGTTCGGGCGGTGTCGGCACCCGAGGTCGCGGACAACCTCCGGGTGCTTGCCGATGTCGGCGTGCGTACCGGCCTCGACGACTTCGGCACGGCACCGGCCGAACTCGCCGCGCTGGTCGACCTGCCGGTCACGTCGGTGCGCCTGGCCGGTGGACTCGTCGAACGTGCCGGAGACGACGCCGACTCGCCGCTGAGCAGCGCGCTGCGCGCCGTGAGCCCGCTCGTCCACGGCGCGGGCGCGACCGTCGTCGTCAACGGAGTGCACACCCACGCCAAGGCCGAATGGTGGCGAGCCGCCGGCGCGGACCTCGCCGTCGGCGACGCGTTCGGCACGGCACGGCCGGCCGATGAAATGGCCACCGTCTTCGACCGCTGAATCCAGCGGGACCGGTCGGTCGAGATGTCAATATTTGTTCGTGCTGTGAATGGCTCAGTTTCTCTTACCGCACGGTTAGCATGTGTCACCACCCAAGCCGGGCGAACCGGCTTAGAGCACTAATTCGTCTGGCGGAACGCGTGACGCCTGGGTTAGACTCCCACCAGCACTTTCGGATGATCTTAGTTCTGGGGGTGGGCACTGGCACTACCTGTTTCGGTGTACTTGATTCGGTACTGAATTTATCATAGTTCCGTACTGAATAGATCATAGTTCGTGCAGTTGACCGTTACGCATATCATACTGTGGAATATTCGGGAGGTGTGTCGTGTCCACCCTTTCACGAATGGTCGGCGGGCTGTCCAGCCCGCACGAGGTGGTAGCACGAGTCTCATCGTGGTTTGGGTGCACGGCCGACGAGGTCGATCGGGCATTCGAGCCCGATGCCCGGGCCGATCTGCTCGCGGCCGTCGCATCCGTCAACGATGCCGCGGCTGCCGGTGACGCGGACGCGTTCTACTGCCAGCAACTTCTGCTCTCCCGGATCTACGGCATGATCACCCAGATCAGGCCGGAGCCGACCGCAGAGGCGTCCGTCGTCGTGAACGAAGTGGCAAGGTCGCTTGAGCGGGCCACCGTGGCGGCCGAGGACCGCTTCGTCGACCCGGCGCAGCTCGACGGTGCGCCCACCCAACCGCACGCCTACCTGTCCTGGCTCAAGCGGCTGGCCAAGGACCACAGGGTCTACAAACATGCGTACTACCGCGAGTTCATCCGCGATCACGCCACCGCCGAGGACCTGCGGCGATACGTCATCCAGGAGTCGGTCGTCGACGGCCGGTTCGACGATCTGCTCGCCATGATGCAGATCGGCACCAGTGGCAAGGCGAAGCTGGAGATCGCCGCGAACTTCTGGGACGAGATGGGCAACGGCGACGCGGAACAGGTGCACACCAAGCTGTTCAACCGCATCTATGAGGTGTTCGACATCACCGAGGAGGAGATGGAGCGGGAACTGAGCGCGGAGGCCCTGCTCTCGGGCAACCTCGCCGTCCTGCTGTGCCGGTACCGGCAGTACTACCCGGAGGCGGTCGGCTTCCTCGGCATGACCGAGTGGCTGGTGCCGGACCGCTTCGTCAACGTGGTGCACGGCTGGGAACGCCTTGGCCTGCCCGAGATCGGGGTGATCTACCACCGCCTGCACATCACCGTCGACTCGATGCACGCCGCAGGTTGGTTCCACAACGTCGTGGTGCCCGCAGCCGAGTCCGAGCGCATGCGCCGTGGAATCGCGCGGGGCACGTTGTGGCGCATGAACTCGTCGGGCCGCTACCTGGACGAACGGCTCGCCGAGACCACGCTCGGCGAATCCGCCGACAACGGCGTGCTCCGACCGGAAAGGTTAGACCAGTGAGCCTGAACGAACAGCGATTCGCGATCATCGACCTGCCGCCCGTATCCCAGGAGATCCTGGACAGTTACGACTCCTGCCCGGTCGACGACTACATGGGTGGCGGCACCAGGTTCAAGCGGTTCTCCCAGTACCGACTGTCCTATTCGGACCCCGAAGGCGACTGGAAGTTCGAACTGCTCCCGCACCGCGACTACACCGCGTTCAAGAAGTTCAACCCGGTCGGTGGCGGCATGCGGCGCGGATACGAGCCGGTCAAGGTGGACTTCACCGACCTGATCCGACTCGGTGTCACCGGTTTTCCGCTGGACACCAACACCGATTGGCAGATCAACCTGCACCAGAACCGTACCTGCGCGGACGGCGAACGCACCGGCCCGCTGACACCGGAGGGCGTGCACCACGACGGCCACGAGTTCGTCATGATCGCCATCCTGCGGCGCGACAACGTCGGCGGCGGCGAGACCCGGCTGTGGAATCCGGGCGCGTCCGAGCCGTTCTGGTCCGGCACCCTGTCGCCCGGCCAGGCCGTGCTGCTGGACGACCGCGCCATCGCGCACGACGTCACCGACGTCACATCGGTCGACGGCCGTCGTGGCAACCGGGACATCTTCATCGTCGCCTTCTCGCGATGGAGCGAGAAGTGGTACGGCGAGGAGCACGACAGCGCTGCTCTCGACGACACGATGTGACCGTTGGATGAACGACTTCGCCAAATACCACGCGCTTGGCAACGACTATCTGGTTGTCGACCCCAACGAGGTCGACTTCCCGGCTGAGCCGGACGCCGTGCGCCTGCTGTGTGACCGGCATTTCGCGATCGGTGCCGACGGGCTGCTGCTCGGCCCGATCGGCCCGGTCGAACCCGGCCGGCCGGTGGGGTTGCGGCTGTTCAACCCGGATGGCAGTCCCTGCGAGCGCAGCGGCAACGGGCTGCGGATCTTCGCGCTGTACCTGATGGAGCGTTATCAGGTCGGCCCGGACCTGGTGTTGCGCACGATCGCCGGGGACAGCCGGGTTGTGGTGTGCGATGCGGCCACCGGTGTGGTGCGGGTGGAACTGGGCCGGCCGAGTTTCGCACCGGCACAGGTGCAGGTGCTGGACATGGCCGACCCCACGATCGGCAGGCCTCTCACGGTCGACGGCCGCGAGCTGACCGTTACCGCGCTGCACAACGGGAATCCGCACGTCGTCGTGCCGCTGCCGGACGCCGAGGTGACCGAGGAACTGGCCCGTCGGCTCGGCCCGCCGATCGCGGGGCACGACCGGTTTCCGCACCGCACCAACGTGCAGTTCCTCGCGGTGCTGGACCGGGCCACGATCCGCATCGAGATCTGGGAGCGGGGCGCCGGTTACACGCTGGCCTCGGGCAGCAGTGCGTGCGCGGCGGCCTGCGCCGCGCACGCGCTCGGCCTCGTGGACGCGGCCGTCGAGGTCCGGATGCCCGGCGGCGAGGTGGCGGTGACCATCGATCCGGATGGCGGCGTCGCGCTGACCGGTGTGGTGGAACAGGTGGCGACCGGACACCTGGCGCCCGCCCTGCGCGACCGGCTCGGCATCGGCGGAAACCACCGGGTGAACGGAGAAAGGGGAGACCGCGGATGACTGCGGTGGAGGGCCGGCAGACCGACGACGTCGGTTACCCGATGCGGCAGTGGGTGTTCGACGACGCCCTCGGCCGCTACGACATCGACCTCGGCGACAGCCACGTGGAGTGCGGCACGGTCGCCGACCTGACCGTGCAGGCCGACCTCGAACTGAACTACGGCGTCGACAGGGGCGGCGCGCGGCTGCGGGAACTCGTCGCCGCGCGGTACGGCGGGTCGGCCGACTCGGTGCTGGTCACGCACGGCGCCCAGGAGGCGCTTTTCCTTGCCTACAGCGTGCTGCTGCGGCCGGGCGACCAGGTGATCACCTTTCGGCCCGGCTGGCAGCAGTCCTGGGACGCGCCGCCGCTGATGGGCGCCCGGGTGGACGTGCTCGACCTGGACCGCGAGTTCGCCATCGACATCGCCGCCGTGGCCGCCGCGGCCACCGACCGGCTGCGGATCATCGTGGTCAACTCGCCAGGCAACCCGACCGGCCGGACCGTCGGTGCCGCCGAACTGGCCGCCCTGCGCGACATCGTCGCGCGCACCGACGGATATCTGTTGCTGGACGAGGAATACGCGGTCGACCTGACCACGTCGCCCGCCGTGCGCGACGACCGGGTGCTCTCGGTGTCCAGCCTGTCCAAGGTCTACGGCCTGCCCGGCCTGCGGATCGGTTGGCTCTACACGCATCCGAGCCTCGCCGTCGCCTGCGCACGGCGCAAGCACCTCACGTCGATCGCCAACTCGGTGCTGACCGAGGCGCTGGCCGCCGACGTGCTCGCGCACGCGGCGGACTACATCGACCGGTACCACCAACTCACCGGGCCCGGCCTGGAGATGGTGCGCACGTGGTGCGCCGTACACGCCGACCGGGTGGCGCTCGTGCCGCCGCAGGGCACGCCGTTCGCCTGGCTGTGGCTGTCGAGCCCATCCGGTCCCTCGGATTCGCTGGCGTTCTGCCGCCAGGTGCTCGAGCGCGGCGTGCTGTTGATGCCCGGCGAGACAACCGGTGCCACCGGCGGGTTTCGGCTGTCGTTCGCCCGCGAGCCCGCGGTGCTGGACGAGGGGCTGCGCCGGATCGGCGCGGTGCTGCGCGGTGACCCGGCGGGCCGACCACCGATCGCGTCACCGCCTGAACTGTTCGATGACCGCCGTTCCACGGACGGAGTAGCACGATGACCGATCAGGCCATTGCGCCCGACACCGCGGTGTCGGGCGCCGAAATGCCGCTCGCGCAACGGCTTCCGCTGTCGTTCGCGCAGCAGCAACTGTGGTTTCTCCAGCAACTCGCCCCCGACATGACGGCCTACCACGTCCACGTCGCCAATCGCCTGTCCGGCCCGCTCGACATCGCCGTGCTGCGGCGTGCCCTGACGCACGTGCTCCGCCGACACGAGATTCTGCGCAGCACCTACCATTCCGACGACGGCACGCCCTACCAGATCATCGGCCCGCCGTGCGACGCCATCCTCGAGGTGGTGGACCACCCCGGCCTGACCGCGACGGACCGCGACGCCGTCGTCGAGCGGGAGTTCGCCGCCGTCCACGCACGGCCGTTCGACCTGACCACCGGGCCGCTGAACCGGTTCCTCGTGGTCCGGCTGGCGGACGACGACCACGCGTTCGCGATGTACTTCCACCACATCGTCATCGACGGCTGGTCGATGACGATCTTCAACACCGAACTGGCCGCGTCCTACCGCGCGTTCCTGGCCGGCGTCGAGCCGGACCTGCCCGAGTTGGACGTCCGGTACCGCGATTTCGTAGCGGCTCAACAGGATTGGTCGGCCCGGGAACTGCCGGGAGAGCTGGACTACTGGCAGCAGCGGTTGGCCGCGCTGCCCGCGCTCGAACTGCCGGCCGACCGCCCCCGGTCGCGCAACGCGATGCAGGGCACGGACGCCGTGGTGCACGACCTCGATCCCGCGCTGGTCCGCGATCTGCGGGCGTTCGCAAGCGAACACGGGGCGTCGCTGTTCGTACTGCTCACCACCGCGTTCAACGTCGTACTGGCCCGATACTCCGGCCAGTACGACATCCCGGTCGGCGTGGCCATGCTTGGCCGCACCGACCCGGACCTGGAATACGTGATCGGCATCTTCGTCAACATGGTGGTGTTGCGGAGCGACCTGTCCGGCGACCCGACGTTCGCCGAACTGTTCGGCCGGACCGACGACGCGGTGCTCGACCTGTTCGACCATCAGGACGCGCCGTTCGAGAAGGTGGTGGAGCGGGTCCAGCCGGCCCGCGAGCCCGGTCGCAACCCGCTGTTCCAGGTCGCCGTGCAGATGTTGGAAGCGGCCAACTCCGGCGGTGGGCTCGAACTGGGCGAACTCGGCGTCGACTCGCTCGGCATCGGCCTCATCTCGGCCATGTTCGACCTGAACCTCAACTTCTTCGAGGTCGAGACTGGTCTGCGGGCACACCTTTCCTACGCGACCGAGCTGTTCGACCGGTGGCGCATCGAGAACCTGCTGAGCCACCTCGAACAGGTCCTGCGCGCCGGCATCGCCGACCCGAGCCTGCCGCTGTCCCAGCTCCCGCTGATGTCGGCGGAGGAGCGAGACCGCGTCCGGCAGGCCGGGCAGGGTGCGGCCCACGTCGACCCCGAGGAGCCGGTGCACGTCACCGTCGCCGCGGTCGCGGCCGCCAAGCCGGACACGACGGCCGCGGTGTGCAAGGGAATCGAGCTGAGCTACCGCGACCTTGACCACCGGGCCGAACAACTCGCCCGCCACATCAACGCCACCGGTGTCGGACACGAACAGGTCGTGGCCATCGCGATGGACCGTGACCTGGACACTCTGATCGCGATGCTCGCGGTGTGGAAGGCGGGCGCTGC
>DATBCR010000404.1:0-7057 GCA_036270375.1 Pseudonocardiaceae bacterium
GACGGAACCGGCCGGCCAACAGCCGACCGAGAGCACGTCGACGGCGAACCACAGCCAGGACCAGCGCGCCGGGACCGACGGCACGAGCCAGGTCCGGGAGCCCACACGGGTGGCCGACGGTCGGAGCGCCGCGGCGGGCGATGGTCGGCCCGATGCGGCGGGTGCGCGGGCTGTCGCGCCGGGCGATGGTCGGCCCGATGCGGCGGGTGCGCGGGCTGCCGTGGCAGGCGATGGTCGGCCCGACGCGACAGGTGACCAGGCTGCCGTGGCGGGTGACCAGGCTGTCGAGGTCGCCGTGGCGGACGGCGACGGCCCTGCGAAGCGTTCCCGGGCCGGTCGTGACCTGCGTGCGGCCATCGCGGTCGGCGTCGCGCTCGGGGCCGTCGTGCTGGTGTCGCTGCTGACCGTCCGCCAGGTGTTCATCGGGGTGGTGGCCGCGGCGGTCGCGGTGGCCACCATCGAACTGGCCGGTGCGCTGCGCCGCTCCGTCGGTATCCGGGTGGCGCTGGTGCCGGTGCTCGTCGGTGGTCAGGCGATGGTGTGGCTGTCCTGGCCGTGGCACCGCGACGGCCAACTCGGGGCGTTCGTGGTGACCATCCTGGCGTGCCTGGTCTGGCGGTTCCGGGGTGGCAGCGAGAACTACCTGCGGGACGTGAGCGCGTCCATCTTCACTGCGGCGTACGTGCCGCTGTTCGCGTCGTTCGCAGCCATGCTGGTTGAGCAGAACGACGGCGCCGCAAGGGTTCTCTGCTTCCTCATCGTTGTGGTGTGCTCGGACATCGGCGGCTACACGGCCGGTGTGCTGTTCGGCCGGCACCCGATGGCGCCGTCGATCAGCCCGAAGAAGTCCTGGGAGGGTTTCAGCGGTTCGATGCTGGCCGGGGTCCTCGGCGGTGCGCTGTCGGTCGCGTTGCTGCTGCACGGGCACTGGTGGCTCGGCGCGCCGTTCGGAGCGGCGCTCGTGATCTGCGCGACCGGCGGGGACCTGGTGGAATCGCTGATCAAGCGGGACATCGGCATCAAGGACATGGGCAACCTGCTGCCCGGCCATGGCGGCCTGATGGACCGGATGGACTCGCTGCTGCCGTCCGCGGTGGCCGCGTGGCTGTTGCTGACGGCAATCGTGCCGAGTTGACCACGGCGGCGCCGCGCCGTGCTTTCCTGGAACGATGGGATGGCCGAGGTTGACCGGTGGCAGTCGCCGTGTCGACGTGCTGCCCAGCCCGAACATCTGGCACTGGCCGGCCGTCTACGAGGTGGAGAACCGCGCACAGGACGTCGGCGGCGCGATCTGGCGGGTGCTGCGCGAGCTGTGTGACTGGGCCGGCCGGGATGTCGTCGACGTCGGCTGCGGCGACGGTTTCCACCTGCCGGTGTTCGCCGCGACCGCGCGCGGCGTCGTCGGGGTCGAGCCGTACTCACCCCTGGTGCGCCGGGCGGAGCGGCGGATGGCCGGCACGCCACACGTCCGGCTGGTCACCGGTGGTGCGCAGCGGCTGCCGCTGCCGTCGTCGAGCGCCGACCTCGTGCACGCGCGGACCGCGTACTTCTTCGGGCGGGGCGCCGAACCGGGCCTCGCGGAGGCGGACCGGGTGCTGCGGCCGGGTGGCGCGCTCGCGATCGTCGACCTGGACGCGACGTGCCCGCCGTATGGCGACTGGATGCTGGCCGACCTGCCCGACTACGACCCGGCCGACGTGCTGGATTTCTTTGCGGAGCAAGGCTTCCAGACCCGCCGGGTGGCCACGGTCTGGCGGTTCGCGGACCGGGCGGATCTGGCGGCCGTGCTGCGGATCGAATTCTCCGGCCGGGTGGCCGAACAGGCCGTCGCGGCCACGCCCGGCCTGACGATTCCGGTCGGCTATCGGGTGCACGTGCGACGCAAGCCGACCCGGCTGGTGCTGCCGTGAAGCGGCGCCAACCGGGCCGGGCCGTGTGATCGACTACTCCTCGTCGTCGTCCACATCGGACGGTACCGCGTCGGTCGGGGGCTGCTCGGTGCCGGCGTCGGCCAGCAGCAGGTAAAGCTGGCGCCGTGCCTCGACGAGCACCTTGACCGCGGTCGCCCGCAGTTCCTGGCTGCCCGCCGCGCCGACCTGCATGGTGGCCGCCATCAGTGTGGCCGCCGCCTCGCGCAGGGCGACGTCGTTGGCGTCGACGTCGTCGGTCGCCTGGTCCCACGGCGGGGTCTTGTCCTGCTCGGCCGCGACGGCCTTGCCGGCGTCGGTGAGCGAGTACAGCCGCTTGCCGCTCTGCTGGTCGGTGGTGATCAGGCCCTCGTCCGCGAGCAGTTGCAGGGTTGGGTAGACCGAGCCGGGGCTCGGCCGCCACCAGCCGCCGCTGCGTTCGGTGATCTCCTGGATCATCTCGTAGCCGTGCATCGGGCGTTCGTTGAGCAGCAGCAACACCGCGGTGCGGACGTTGCCCCGCCGGGCGCGGCCCGGACCGTGCCGGTGGCCGCGGCCACCCCGCCCGCCGCGACCCCGCCCGCCGAAACCGAACCCGAAGCCGGGTCCGAATCCGCCGGGTCCGAATCCGCCGGGACCGAAGCCACCACCTGGGCCGAAGCCACCGCCCGGACCGAAACGGCCGGGTCCGAAGCCGGGTGGGAAGCCCGGGGGCTCCGGCGGGTCCGGTGGCCCGAAGTGGGCGCCGGGCACGCTGTGTTCCCGGATGTGCTCGCGGAAGGCCCGGCGGGCCTCGCCGAACGCCTCGCGTGCGTCCTGTCGTGCGCTCTCGCGTCGGCCGCCGAAGCCGCGCCGTCCGCCGGAGTCGTGGTGTCCTGAGTTGAATGGGTCTCGCATGGGTTCCTCCCCTGTTAGGTGTCGGGCTGTTCGACCCGACGTCGCTAACGATATATCGGAACCTATCGCGATGCAACGTTCCGATACGGATCGAGCCCGCCCGGCGAGGTGCCGGACGGGCTCGATGGCGGGTGTCGAGAGGTCAGCGGAACGCGTTGAGGCCGGTCAGGGCGTTGCCGATGGTCAGGGCGTGCACCTCCTCGGTGCCCTCATATGTGAGCACCGTCTCCAGGTTCGACGCGTGCCGCATCACCGGGTACTCCAGCGTGATGCCGTTCGCCCCGAGCACCGTCCGTGCCGCGCGGGCCACGTCCAGGGCGCCGCGCACGTTGGCGAACTTGCCGAGGCTGACCTGGCTGGGGTGCAGGGTGCCGGCGTCCTTGAGCCGGCCGAGGGTCAGCGCGGTGAGGCCGGCCCGGTTCACCTCGACCACCATGTCGGCCAGTTTCCGTTGGGTCAGCTGGAAACCGGCGATCGGCCGGCCGAACTGCTCGCGGGTCATGCTGTAGTCGAGCGCCGCCTCGAAGCAGGCGCGGGCCGCGCCGACCACGCCCCACACGATGCCGTAGCGGGCCTCGTTCAGGCAGCTCAGCGGGCCACGAAGGCCGCGCACCTCGGGGAACGCGGCGTCCGCGGGCAGCCGGACGCCGTCGAGCACCAGTTCCGCCGTGACCGACGCACGCAGCGACAGCTTGTGGTGCACCTCGTTCGCGGTGAACCCGGGAGTGTCGGTCGGCACGACGAAGCCGCGGATCCCGTCGTCGGTGCGGGCCCAGACGACCGCGACGTCGGCAAGGGTGCCGTTGGTGATCCACATCTTGGTGCCGTCGAGTATCCAGTCGGTGCCGTCGCGGCGGGCCCTCGTGCGCATCGAGCCCGGGTCGCTGCCGGAGTCCGGCTCGGTGAGGCCGAAGCAGCCGAGCGCGTCGCCGGTGGCCATCCGGGGCAGCCAATCCTGGCGGTGCCGTTCGCTGCCCCAGTTGTGGATGGCGAACATGGTGAGCGAGCCCTGCACGGACACGAAGCTGCGCAGCCCGGAGTCGACGGCTTCCAGTTCGCGGCAGGCGATCCCGTAGGCCACCGCGCTCGCGCCGGCACAGCCGTAGCCGGTCAGGTGCATGCCGAACAGCCCGAGCCGGCCCAAGCCCTTGGCGATCTCACGGGGCAGCGTGCCACGCTCGAACCAGTCGGCGACGTGCGGCGCCAGTTCGCTACGGGCGTAGTCACGGACCGTGTCCCGCACAGCGCGGTCGGTGTCGTCGAGCTGGCCGTCCAGGGCCAGGAAGTCGTGCGGGTCCGGAGTGCTCATCGATTCTCCTCGGGCGGGTGGCCTGCGGGCTCATGGGACACTGGACCCATCATGACGTCCCTACCCCTGGTATTCGATGCCCCCCGGCGTGGCCTGCCGCCGAGGCACCTCGCCGACCTCTCCGGCGCGGAGCGCTCGGCCGCTGTAGCCACATTGGGTGAACGCCCGTTCCGGGCACGGCAACTGTCGCACCACTACTTCGCACGGTTGACCGCCGATCCGGCGAACATGACCGACATCCCCGCGTCGGCGAGGGACCGGCTGGTCGGCGAGCTGCTGCCGCCGCTGCTGCGGACGGTCCGGCACATCGCGTGCGACGACGGCACCACCCGCAAGACATTGTGGCGGGCGCACGACGGGACGCTGCTGGAGAGCGTGCTGATGCGCTACCCGGACCGGGCCACGGTGTGCGTGTCCAGCCAGGCGGGCTGCGGGATGGCGTGCCCGTTCTGCGCGACCGGGCAGGGCGGGCTGCAGCGGAACCTGTCGTGCGCGGAGATCGTGGAACAGGTCCGGTCGGCGGCCGCGGCGATGCGGGACGGGGAGCTGCCAGGGCCGGCCGGTCAGCCGGCCGAGGGGCGTCTGTCCAATGTGGTGTTCATGGGCATGGGCGAGCCACTGGCGAACTACCGGCGGGTGGTCGACGCGGTGCACCGGATCTGCGACCCGACCCCGGAGGGCCTAGGTATTTCGCAACGCTCGGTGACGGTGTCCACGGTCGGGTTGGTGCCAGCGATCCACAAGCTGGCTGATGAGGGCTTGCAGGTCAGGCTGGCAGTGTCGTTGCACACACCGGACGACGAACTGCGGGACACGCTGGTGCCGGTGAACAACAGGTGGAAGGTGGCGGAGGTACTGGCCGCGGCCCGGCACTACGCGGACGTGACGGGCCGCCGGGTGTCCATCGAGTACGCGCTGATCCGGGACGTGAACGACCAGGCGTGGCGGGCGGACCTGCTCGGCAGGCTGTTGCATCGGCACCTCGGGCCGTTGGTGCACGTGAATGTGATCCCGTTGAACCCGACCCCGGGCAGCGCGTGGGACGCCAGCCCGAAACCGGTGGAAAGTGAGTTCGTCCGCAGGGTCAACGAGGCCGGCGTGCCGTGCACGGTGCGGGACACGCGAGGACGCGAGATCGCCGCCGCCTGCGGCCAACTCGCCGCCGAGGGCTGACCGACGTCGCCGTTGGCCGCCACGTATGCAGATGTGTCACAATGTGTGCGTGACTATCGGGCTGTGGTGGGACGATGAGAGCGCCGGCTACATCAGCAAGCGCTCGGTTCGCTACCCGGGAGCCACTGACATCGAGCTCGACTGGACACTGGAGGCAGCCGCCGATCCCCACCGGATAACCCGTGATCCGGACCCCAGGAGCCAATGGGGAGACATCCGCGTTATCGGCCGCTCGCCGTCGGCAGGGTTTGTGATCACTGTGATTGTCGACCATGTGGATCATTCCGGAATCAACGCATGGAAGACCAGTGGGGCCGATCTCCGTGCTTACCAGGAGCGGGCGGAAGGGAAGGGTGCGCCATGACCGAGCAAATGAACCGTACGCAGGTGTTGGCTGGAATCCTGCAGGAAATTGCCGAACAGCGGGATGCCGCACGACACGAGGCTGACCCGGCTAGGCGTGACCGGATGTTGAGGCATGCGCAGTCGCGCACGGACCTGGCCGAGGACGAGGCTGACGCGATCACGGCCGACATTGCCGAGAATGAGCAGACCGCGTTGTCGCTGCGAGTGCCTGCCTCGCTGTCCGCGGCGCTGAAGGCTCGCGCCGCGGCGGAGCAAATCCCTACCTCCGCCCTGGTTCGGCGCCTTCTCAGTCAGGCTCTTGAGCAGCAGAGCGCTCCTGTGCTCAATGTCGAACAGGTTGAACAGATCGCCCGACGGATCTACCGCGAATCCGCCTGACCTGCAGCATTCCTTACGTCTAGACGTAAGGAATGCTGTATTGATGGTTAGACTGGGCGTTCCAGGTCGAGTTCGTCGGTCAGTGGGATGTCGTACGCGCCGGTCAGGGGGATTTCGGGCTTGAGTTGGCGGGAGTTGTGGACGGCGCCTGGGCGGAGGGTCACCAGGCGGAAGCCGCGGCGCTGGTAGAAACGCAGGGCGTCGACGTTGTCGTTGGTGGTCGTGAGTACGACGCGTCGAGCGCCGAGATCGGCCGCGGCCGTCATCGCCGCGTCCAGTAGCACCGTGCCGATGCCTTGGTGTTGTCGCATCGCGTCGATGGTGACGACTTCCAGCGTTGTCGGGTCGGGCTGGACGTACGTCAGCATCCCGACGATCTTTCCGTCGTCCTCGGCCAGGAAGCCAGCCAGTTCGGCCGGACGGAACGCGACGCCGTGCCCGACGCTGATCTCCGACCCCCACAGTTCGACCTGTAGCCGCTGGACGGTCGGCCGGTCGGCTGGCGCGATCGGCCGGACGGTCACCACAGGTCAGCGGCGTTGGCGACGACGCCGACGGGCGCTCGTCAGCAACAGGAAGATCATCACCGCGCCGGTGAAGGCCAGGTAGAAGTCCTGCACGTGCCCGACCTGGTTGCCGATGAGCAGGCCGAACATCAGGATCGCCACGCACCAGCCTGCGATCTGCGCGCCCTTGGGCAGTGTGCCGTGCCAGCCCCACCCGACCGATGGCTCGTCGTGGGGGTCCGGGGTTTGGACGGGATGCTTCTCCACCTCGGAAGACGGCACCGACGCGCTCCTCGTATCGCTGGACTCCTGGCGCTGCCATCGTCCCATACGGCACTCGCCGGGCGGCCCGACAGGGTCGCCCGGCGAGGTGGGACTACCTGCTGATCGAGCGGCGGGTGGCCAGGTGGTAGACGCCGAGTACGACGACCGAGCCCAGGATCGCCAGCAGCCACGTGCGCAGGTTGAAGAAGCCGCCGAGTGCGGTGTGGAACACGTACTTGCCGATGATGCCGCCGACG
>DATBCR010000405.1:0-13936 GCA_036270375.1 Pseudonocardiaceae bacterium
CGGGAATAGGCAGGTCAGCGCAGTTCCCGGTGCCAGCGTACCGCCTGGCTGTCGGTCAGTGACGCCACCTGGTCCACCACCACCCGCAGCCGTGCCGCGTCGTCGCCGGCCGCCTTCCATGCCGGGTGGAACACCGGGTCCAGCGCCGCGGGCGTCCGCCGATGGATACGCCAGAACAGTTCCGCCAACAATTCGCGCTGCCTTGCCTGACGCGCCAATCGATCCGGATCACTCATCACGTACCGCAGGGCCAACGCCTTGAGCAGCGCCACCTCAGCCGCAACCTGGTCGGGTACCACGAGTTCCGCCGCGTAGCGGGTCAACCGCCCCTCGGCGTACCGACGCCGCGTCTCGGTCACCGCGGCCGCCGCGAACCGGCCGTCCAACTCGCTGGTCAACCACTTCAACGCGACCTGTGCGGCAAGCGAACCGTCGTAGCCGTCCCGGGCCAGGTCGGCGACCACCGGCAACCGCATCAGGTCGGCCGCCGCCGTCTCGAGCGCGGACACGTCCGCACCGGAGAAATGCGTCGCGGCCAACTCCGCCAGCGCGGCCAATTCCCCTGGTGCCGCAAGGACATCCAGCGAGATCCGATGTGACAGCACCCCGTCCTCGACGTCGTGCACCGAGTAGGCGACATCGTCCGCCCAGTCCATCACCTGGGCCTCGATGCACCGCCGACGGTCCGGCGCACCGTCCCGCATCCACTCGAACACCGGCAAGTCGTCGGCGTAGACCCCGAACTTCACCGACCCGTCCACCCGCGCCCACGGATACTTGCACGACGCGTCAAGGCACGCGCGGGTCAAGTTCAGGCCGCCGCTGTCGCCGTCGGCCGTCAGCACCTTCGGCTCGAGCCGGGCCAGAATCCGCAGGGTCTGGGCATTGCCCTCGAACCCACCGCACGGCCCGGCGACCTCGTTCAACACGATCTCACCGTTGTGCCCGAACGGCGGATGGCCGATGTCGTGCGCCAGCCCCGCGGTGTCCACCAGGTCCGGGTCGCAGCCCAGATCCTCGCCGATCCCCCGGCCGATCTGGGCCACCTCAAGGGAATGCGTCAGACGGGTACGCGGCACGTCACCCTCGCCCGGCCCGACCACTTGGGTCTTGCCGGCCAGCCGCCGCAACGCGGCCGAGTGCAGCACCCTGGCCCGGTCGTGCGCGAACGGAGTGCGCGGATCGAGTCGGGAGCCGGGCAGCGCGGCCCGTTTGATCGGCTCGGCGACCAACCGCTGCCGGTCGTGCTCGGAATACCCCGGTGTCACCCGTCCAGCCTACGGTCCCAGGACCTACCACCCGGTCTAGCCGAGCCCGGTACCCGCGTCGTCGGCCGGCGCGCGGGTGAACCGGTAGTACAGCAGCGCCGCGGTCTCCCGCGCGATGTACCGCAGCTGTGTCGATCTGGTCTGCACGGCCGGCCCGCTGTGTGTCGGTGACGTCCAGGCGTCGATCCCGGAGTCCTCCGCCATGGTCCTCGCCCGGAACATGTGCCACGGGTCGCTGACCAGCACCGCGCTCCCCCATCCGTGCTGCCGCAACACATCCGCCGCGGCCCGCAGGCTCGTGAGCGTGTCGTTGCCGGTGTTCACCTCGACGATCCGGCCGACCGGCACGCCCTGGCCCCGCAGGTACATGTCGCCTGCCTGCGCCTCGGTGTACCGGTCACGTGGCCGCCGACCGCCGACCGTGACGATCTCGCCGGCGACACCCTGGTCGTACAAGGTCTTCGCGTGGTCGAGGCGGGCCCGCAGGATGGACGACGGATCACCGTCGTACTGGGCGGCGCCGAGCACCAGGATCACGTCGGCGTGGCCACGGTCGTCGATCCGGCCGTACTGCCAGATCCGGAACGCCGTGCCGCCAACGAGCAACGCGACCACCACGACCGCGGCGACCGCTCCGCGCACCAGCCACCGGCGGAACAGCAACAGCGCGGAGCCAGTCACGCACCCCATGGTGTCAGAACCGGTCGACGCACCACCGGCCGGTATCCGCCCACACCGTCACAGCCAGCCACAATCCTCCGCGATCCGGGCGGCCTCGGCCCTGGTCCTTGCCCCGGTCTTGCCGATCGCGGACGACAGGTGGTTGCGCACGGTCCCCTCGGACAGGTGCAGTTCCTTGGACACGTCGGACACCGTGCCACCGTCCCTTGCCGCGCACAGCACGTCCCGTTCCCGGTCGGTCAGCGGGCTGGCGCCGCGCGCGAGGGACTCGGCGGCCAGTGCCGGATCGACCACCCGCAGGCCGCTGTGCACCCGGCGCACCGCGTCCACGAGCTGTTCCGGCGGCGCGTCCTTGACAACGAAACCGGCCGCCCCCGCGGCCATCGCCCTGGCCAGATAGCCGGGCCGGCCGAACGTCGTGCACACGACGACCCGACAGCCGGGCATGCTGTCCCGCAGGTCGGCGGCCGCGGACAGGCCATCCTTGCCGGGCATCTGCACGTCGAGCAGCGCCACGTCCGGGTTGGTTCGCCGCGCGGCCGGCACCACCTCGTCACCGGACCCGACCTCGGCGACGACCTCGATGTCGGCTTCGAGGTTGAGCATCGCGGACAGCGCGCCCCGCACCAGCGCCTGGTCGTCGGCGAGCAGGACGCGGATCACGCCAATCCGACCGCGGGCTGGCCGGTGAGTCCGGGTTGCTGGGCGGTGCTGGCGGCCGGCTGGTCCGGCGTCGATGTCGGGACGCTCACCCGGAGCATGAAACCACCTTCCGGCAGTGGGCCGGCGTCGAGTGTGCCGTCGACCGCGGCGACCCGTTCTGCGAGGCCGGACAGGCCGTGCCCGCCACCGCTCGCACGGGACGAACTGACCACGTCGGCCGCGGACCGGCCGTTGTCACGGACTTCCAGCCACGTGTCGCCGAGGCGCACCTCGCACCGGCTGGCCCCGCTGTGCCGGATCACGTTCGTCACGCCTTCCCTGAGCACGTAAGCGAAAATAGCGTGCAAACCGGCGTTCGCGTTGTCGACGGCCTGTGGCAGGTCGGCCGCGATCCCGGCGGCGGACAGCGCGGCCCGCGCGCCGACCAGCTCGGCCGGCAGCGACGCCGTGCGGTAGCCGGACACGGTGGCCCGTACCTCGGTCATCGCCTGCCGTGCCAGTTCCTCGACGTCCCGCACCTCGTCGATGGCCCGCTGCCGGTCGGTGGACGTCTCGAGTACCCGCCTTGCGAGGCCGGCCTTGACGGTGATCGTGGTGAGACTGTGGCCGAGCACGTCGTGCAGGTCGCGGGCCAGCCGGGACCTTTCCTCGGCGACCGCGAGCCGGGCCATCTTGCCCTGAGTCGCACGCAGTTCGCGGACCGTCCGGAACAGTCCGCCGAACGCGAACATCGCCATCGTCAGCACGATGAGGATGGTCGCGCTGGCCCAGTCCGCGGCGCCGTTCGTGATCCGTGTCGTGAGCAGCAGCGCCCCCGCGCACGCGAAGCCGAACGCGGCGCCGATGTAGGCCGGCAACAACATCAGCGCGGGCGAGATGGCATACGTGAAGAAGGTCAGCGCGGACGGCCCCAGCATCAGGGCGAGGCCGATCGGGAACAGGCTCAGCCACACGACCATCAGCACCCGCGCCGCGTGCGAACGGCACTGGCCCCACACCATCACGGCCAGGTAGCTCAGCGCGAACACCACGACCATGGACACGATGGCCACGCCCCGCCACACGGCGTACTGATGGCTGAACACCTGGCCGACCGGCTGCGCGAGGTAGAACAGGAACAGCCCTGGCCACACCACCCCGCGCAGCACCTCCTGCCGGCTGCGGGACCGGACAGGCCCTTCTTCCGGGCGAAGGTGCCAGTTCGGCCACGCCCACCCGTCGAACTTCTCGTCTTCGCTGTTGTGCACCTGTCGACCTCCGCCACCATTGTGGCTCGGCAGTGGATCGCTGTCAGACCCTGGCGCTGTCGCGCTGGTAGCGGCGGATGACCGCGAACGCGAACACCACGGTCCAGCCTGCCAGCCAGATGATCGCCTTGCCCGTGTCGGTGTTGCCGAGCAGCGCGCCGTGCCCGACGTCGGCCAGCCAGTAGCTGGGCAGCACCTTGGCGATGCCGGCCATCCAGCTCGGGAATGTCGTGACCGGAATGAGGATGCCGCCGAGGAAGCCGAGCACGATCATCAGGCCGCTGGTGAACACCTGCATGGTCTCCGCGGTCGCCAACTGCCCGACCAGCAGCCCGAGCACGGCGAACGGGATGGTGGCCACCCAGACGCCGAGGACGACCTGTGCCCAGCCGCTCGCCGGCAGGTGCACGTGTTCGACCAGCATGCCGACCAGGACGACGAGCACGATCGGCGGCAAGGCCACCAGCGTGCCGACGGCGCCCTTGGCGACCAGGTAGCCGGTCGGCTTCAGCGGGGTCAGCCGGAGCTGCCGCTGCCAGCCGACGGACCGTTCCACCGCGGTCCGCGCGCCGGTGTTCATGGCCGCCATGAACGCGCCGAACGCCGCCATGCTGACCATCAGGTACGACGTGTACGTGACGGTGGTGCTGTTCGGCACGGTGCCGTTGCCGAACGCGGCGACGTCGATCACGAAGATCACCACGGGGAAGATCATCGTGAACATCAGGAACCGCGGGTTGCGCAGCGCCCGTTTGGCCTCAAGGCCCAGGTACGCGGTCCTCATCGGTGTGCCTCCTCGGTGTCGCCGGTCAGCACGAGGAAGGCTTCCTCAAGGCCGACCGCCCTGATCTCGATGTCGTGCGCCTGCGGGTAACCACTGATCAGCCCGCGTACCGCGGCGTCGGAGTCCTCGCAGTTCAACTCGACGCGCTGGCCGCGCAACTCGGCCGTGCGCACGCCGGGCAGCGCCCGCATGGCGGGTCCGGTGGCACCCGGCACCTGCGCGATCAGCGTGCGGCCCGACACCGTCGAGCGGACCTCGGCCACCGACCCGTCCGCGATGATCCGGCCGGTGCGCATCAGCACCACGCGGTCCGCGAACTCCTCCGCCTCGTCGAGGTAGTGCGTCGCGAACAGCACGGTCTTGCCGGCGTCGGTGAACTCCTTCATCGACTGCCAGAACTCGCGCCGGGTACCCACGTCCATCGCCGACGTCGGCTCGTCAAGCACCAGCAGGTGCGGGTCGCAGACCAGCGCGACGGCGAACCGGACCCGCTGCTTCTGGCCGCCGGAAAGCTTGGTGCACCGACGGTTCGCCAGATCCTCGACCCCCGCCCGCCGCATGGCTTCGGCGACCGGCATCGGCTTGCGGTGCAGTGAGGCGATCATCGCGACGGTCTCGCCGACCGTCGCGTCCTCCAACAGCGATCCCTCCTGCAGCATCGCTCCAACGGTGCCGGTCGCCACCGCGTCGTGCGGTGTCTGGCCGAAGATCCGGGCCTCCCCCGAGTCCGGCTTGCTCAACCCAAGCAGCATGTCGACGGTGGTCGACTTGCCCGCCCCGTTCGGCCCGAGCAGCGCGACCACCTCGCCAGGTGCGATGACCAGGTTCACCCCGTCGACCGCACGTACCTCCCCGTAGTGCTTCCGCAGGCCGCTGAGGCTGACCGCGGCACCGGCGGACACCTCGGCCCGGCCGGGGCTCCCGTAACCGCTGGCCGCGGCTCTCGTCGATTCGCTCATGATGCCGAGCATGCCGGGCGGGCGATCCGGGCGACCCGATCACGCGTCACGACAAATGCATGACATGTGTCAGGTCATCCGATTGGGTGGCAAGTCCGGTCGCGGGCTGACACGATCCAACGCATGCCCGCTGATCAACCAACCATTCTGGCGACCTCCGGAGGATGGCGGTCCGGCTACCGCACGGATCTGGCCTTCGGTCCGCTGATCCACTTCGCGATCGACCTGGCCGGGGTCACCGGCCGACGGCCCCGGTTGTGCCACGTCGGGACGGCGGCGGGTGATCCGAGGTGGTTCAACGCCCGGGTGTCCGAGGCCGGCCAGTTCGCCGGGATCGAGGTGTCGCACCTGAACCTGTTCACCATGCCGCCGACGGACGACCTGGACGACTTCGTCGGATCGCACGACGTGGTGTGGGTGAACGGTGGTTCGGTGGCGAACCTGCTCGCGGTGTGGCAGGTACACGAACTGGGGCCGGTGATGCACCGGGCATGGCAGGCCGGTGTGGTGCTCGGCGGGATCTCGGCCGGCTCGATCTGTTGGCACGTAGGGGGTCCGACCGACTCGTACGGCCCGGAGCTGCGGCTGCAGACGAACGGTCTGGCGTTCCTGCCGTACGGCAACGGTGTGCACTACGACACCGAGGCGCAGCGCAGGCCGTTGGTCCAGTCGGCCGTGGCCGGTGGCGCGCTCCCGCTGACGTACTGCACGGACGAGGGCGCAGGCCTGCTCTACCGGGGAACGACGTTGGCCGAGGCGGTGACCGAGTTGGACGGCGCGAACTGCTACCGGGTGGCGCGGCAGGGCGACTCGGCGACCGAGGACGTGCTCGACACGCGTCGGTTATAGGCAAGTCGTTGGTACGGAACAAGGGTGGGTGCACGGGCACCCACCCTTGTCGCCTCGGTCGACTGTCACGTCAGCTGAGTGCCACGTCGTCGACGTTGACGGCGCCTTGGCCGTACCAGCCGTGCACGAACACCGTGACCGACGTTGTCGTTGCGCCCGTAGTGAAACTGGTGGTCAACTGCGAGTAGCCGGGGGCGGACTGGGTCCAGATGGTCCCGCCGGTGCCGCCGGGCACGGTGGCACCGAGGTAGGCGTAGTTGCCCTGGACCCAGTCGGTCAGGGTGTACGTCTTGTTGGGCTGGACGCCGACCGTCTGCGTGCACTGTGCGTCGTCCGAGGATGTCGGCGTGATCACCAGTGCGTGCGAACCGCTGTGTACCGGCGAGCCGGCGACCGCCACCGTGCCCGCGTCACATGTCCACGGGCTCAGTGCGCCGCTCTCGAATCCGCCGTTCGCCAGAACGTTGCCAGGAGGCGGGTTCGTGGTCGGCGGAATCGTGGTGGTCGGTGGTGGTTGGGTCGTGGTCGGTGGTGGCGGCGGGTTGCTCGTAGGCTGACCGCTGGTGAACGGGTTGGCGATGATGGTGATCGTGCGGTTCTGCACGCCCCAGTTGTTGGCCTGTGTGCCGGGCAGCCAGACGTCGACGGTGTCGTTCTGGATCCAGAGCCCGATGTCACCGGCGAAGCAGGTGCCGTAGCCGGGCACGGTGAAGTACGTGCCCCACGGGACGACCCTCGGGTCCACGGCACAGATGCCGAGTCCCGCGTTGTACGCCGACGCGGTCTGGCCGCCGTCGTTGTACGACGTCACGAGCATCGGAATGGTGCTGCCAACCGGAATCTGCCACGGCACGACCGTGCCGTTCGACGCCAGCTGATATGGCGCGGACAGTTGGCCCATCGACGCGTCCGACCCGCTCTGGTCGCTCATCGCGACCACGGAGTAGAAGGCGTTCTGGCACGGCGCGGTGTCCACGGCGGTGAGCGTCGCCTGGCCGAAGTCGCTGATCCAGGCCACGGACTGGCCGTTGCGCCACACCCGGTACGCCTGCGCGCCCGGCACCCGGTTGAGGGTGATGGTCACCTGGCCGTTGGAGAGCGTGCCGGTGACGCCGCCCGGACTCGGCAGGCGGCTGGTGAGATTGACCGGCTGCGCGGTCTGCGACGGCGGCACCCACGGCGTCGTACTGCGCACCGGCGGCACCACGTTGCTCCAAAATGGACACGTCGGCAGGGTCGCTGTGCTGTCGGCGTGCGCTTGCTGGGACGACTGCGGGACGGCGATGGCGAATCCGGCGACGATCACGGCCAGTGTGGTGGCGATCAGCCGCATTCGGCCGCCGGACAAGCGGGACAGCCTGGTGCGGAAGGACATTGGGTTCACGGTCTGCTCCTTATGACGCCGTGTGCCGGGCGCCGGCATGGGTGGCCCGGCGCCCGACACGCGGACTCAGCAGTGCTCAGCTCACGGGTCCCGCGATCAGCAGGGTCCGTTGTCCGTCCACACGCCGGCCGGACCGCCCGGAGTGTCGTTGAAGGTCCACCACTTGGCGGTCCACTTGTGTCCGTTGAAGGTGACCGACATGCCGCCGGTGTAGGCGATGCCGGAATTCCACGCGGCCACGCCGCCGCAGTTCCCGCCGGTGCCGGTCGGGGGCGCAGTGGTGGTCGGGGGCGCCGTGGTGGGTGGCGCGGTGGTGGTCGGCGGGGTCCCCGTCGTGGTGGTCGTGGGTGCCGTCGTGGGTGGCGGGTTGGTGGTGGGTGGTGGGTTGGTGCACGTCGAGGTGCTGCCCGCGAGGTCGTTGACGACGTCGTTGAACAGGGTGTTCGTCGGGTCGTTGAGGTCGTACATCGAGAACATCATCGTTCCGGCAAGGCCGTTGCAATGGACGTAGTCGGTGCGGGCCTTGATGGACTGGGCGTCCTCGCCAGTCCAGAACGTTGAGCCGTCGTAGAAGTACGCCGACTGCGAAACCGGATCCCAGAACGTGTCGGCCGGGTTGTCGACCACGCCGAGGAGTTCCTTGTACATGCGGATGCCGTTGACGTTCCCGCTGTCCGCCGCTCCTGTCGCGGGACCGCTGGCGGTTTGGTAGAGGCCGTGGTTGGCGCCGGCCGGTACCCCGGTCCAGCCTCGGTAGTAGAACGGTATGCCGAGGGTGAGTTTGCTGGCCGGGAATCCGCCTGGGATGCCGTAGGCCGCGTCGCCTTGGGTGTAGGCCTTGATCGCGGTGTCGGCGGAGTATTTCTGGGTGCCGGGTGCGACCGGGGTCATCGGGTCGCTCGGCGACTGGAACAGTTGGTCGGCGAAGTTGGTCGGGCCGGTGGGCTCGAATCCGCCGTGCATGTCGTAGGTCATCACGTCGCCGAAGGTCAAATACTGGGCGATCTGGTTGGTCTGGATCTTGGAGATCTTGTCCTGACCGGCCGGGATCGCGGCGGACAGCGCGTACGTCTTGCCGTTCGCGGTGCCCGCGGTGTTCAGTTCGTTGCGGAACTCCTGTAGCAGGGCGGTGTAGTCGGCGGTGTCATTGGCCGACACGTGGTTGCCGAGGTGGCCGCCGTTGGAGCCGGGGTACTCCCAGTCGATGTCGAAACCGTCGAAGATGTTCGCCGCCGTACCGGCGCCACCGAATCCGCCCTGGGACGGGATGTTGCCGTTGATGAACATGTCGATGCACGAGGACACGAGCTTCTGGCGGGACGCCGGAGTCGCGGCCGCGTCGGAGAAGTACTTCGAGTAGGTCCAGCCGCCGAGCGACAACAGGATCTTGACGTTCGGGTCCTTCTTCTTCAGCTCCTGCAACTGGTGGAAGTTGCCCACGATCGGCATGCCGAAAGCGTCCGCGGTGCCGTCGACGCTGGTGCTGGCGTCGAACTCCTTCTGGTAGTCGGCGAAGGAGTCCTCGGCGCCGTCACCGGCGTTCGGGTCGCTCTCCCCAGCCGGGTCCGGGTCGGTGGCCTTGGTCGCTTCGAAGCACGTCAGGTTGGTCGGGTCGATGTTCTCGAAGTCGTAGATCAGGTAGTTCAGCTTGCTCGCCGCACCCGAGGCGTCGAGGTTGTGTAGGAAATAGGCGTTCTGGTAGATCGACCACTGGTCGTAGTACGCCACCGTGATGCCACCCGAGCCCCCTGCCGCCGCGGGTGCGGCGGGGGACGCGGCGGACGCGGACTGGCCGGCTGTGATGCTCAGTGCTCCGAGTACGAGCGCACCGGCCGCTCCCACCGCCAAGGCGGAGCGTTTGGACACGCGCATGTCCCTGCCTCCTGTTGCCTGACAGATCTTGAACGGAACCTGTTGGCCGTCCGGTCGCCCGGAGTAGCCGAGTTGTCACCTGTTAGGTCGAATGTGGCCTAGACCACTTGCACTGTCAAGAGGGTGGACTAGACCAATGAAGGAATCACGGACCGCGCTCACGTGGTGGTTCTGCCCTGTCGATCACCGCTCCGACCCGGTTGCGGCCATCGTGCGGCCGACATCAGCGCCGGTCCGGGTGCTTATACCCGCTGTTGTCAACTGGCAACGTGTCGACGGGGCCAGTTATCCACATCGGCATCAGCCATCCACAAGTTGATCATGGAGCCTGTCGCGTCCCGCCCCGCACTGGTGAGCTTGCCTCGTGCACGTGCACCGGACGCACGACCAACCATCCTGAAAGGACAGTCCATGATGAACAAGCTCGTGACGGCGGCCGTCGTCGGCGGGGCGGCGCTCGCGGTCGGCGTGCTGCCGGCCGTCTCGGCGGCGGCCGCGACCCTGCCAACGCCGATTCCGGTACCCACAAGTCCCAGCGCGCCGGCCAACCCCGTCACGCACGATCCGAACGCGCCCGGTCACCGGCCGCCCGGTCACCACCGCGCACCCGGTGGGCACCACAAGGGCACCGGCGGCAAGGCGCACGGCGGGAAGGCGGGCAAGCACAAGCCAACCAAGCACAAGCCCGGCGCCCACAAGCCGGGTGCGCACAAACCCGTTGGGCACAAGCCGGTCGGCAAACCGGTCGTCGGCCCGATTGTTGGCAAGCCCGTGGTCGGTAAGCCTGTCGTTGGCAAGCCGATCGTCGGTAAGCCGATCGGACACAAGCCGCGCAAACCGGTGGTGCACAAGCCCGTCGTGCACAAGCCGGTGGTGGGTCAGCCGACCACCGGTGCGCCCAAGCCGGTCTCGACGCCACGGATCATCGGCGGCAAGGACGCCGGCGATGCGCCGTGGGCGGCCCAGGTGGTCTGGGACGACGCCGGTTTCGAATGTTCGGGCACCACGGTGGCGGCGCAGTGGGTGCTGACCGCACGGCACTGCGTCAGCCCGTACGGCATGACGGTCCTGATCGGGTCCAACCAACTCGGTGACGGCACGAAGGCCGCGGTGGACGACAAGATCGTGGACCCGGTCGGCGATCTCGTGCTGCTGCACCTGGCCGAGCCCGTCCAGACCACCTACGTGCAGTTGGCCGACGCGGACCCGAAGCCCGGCTCGATCAACGACATCTACGGCTGGGGCATGACCGACCCGACGTCCGGCCCGTCCGAACAGCTCAAGACCGCCCGGGTGAAGGTCACCTCGGTGGACTGCAAGGACGCACAGGGCGGCCGGGCGATCTGCAGCACCGGCATCACCGGCACCGCCTACCGAGGCGATTCCGGCGGCCCGGAGATGGCGGCGGGCGTCGAGGTCGGCGTCTGCTCAACCGGCAACGACGAAGCGAAGACGCAGCAGTACGCCAGCGTCGCCGCCAACCGGACCTGGATCAGGCAGATCGCGAACGTCTGATCCAGCGGTTGGGGACATCGAGGCCGGACTCGCACCGCCGACCCGACGAAACCAGCCGATCGTGTGAACCCGAGCACGGGTGGCTGTTCCGGTGGCAAAGCACCGAACGGGTGAGCTGCGCACTCTCCGTCGACCATTTGACCAACCGGAACCAAGCCGACACCCGGCACAGGGTTGTCATGGGCTGTCGGTGCACCGGCGGCCCATGACAACCAAACACAACAACGCCAACAACCGCCCGATTAGGCGAGACCGACTGGCTCCTTTGGCCGGGGACCGCTCGGCAGCCGACAAGCAGGGACGCGCGCGAGGTCCCGACCTGGCCCACAACCAAAACCAACAGCCGCCGGGCCAGGCGGAATCGACCAACTCCCTCGGTCGGGGACCGGTCAACAGCCGACAAGCCAGGACGCGCGCGAGGTCCCGACCTGACCCACAACAACCAAAGCCAACCGCCCGCCCAGGCGGAATCGACCAACTCCCTCGGTCGGGGATCAGTCAACAGCCGACAAGCCGGGACGCGCGAGAAGTCTCGGCCTGGCCCACAACCAAAACCAACAACCGCCCGGCCAGGCGGAATCGACCAACTCCCTCGGTCGGGGACCGGTCAACAGCCAACAAGCCGGGATGCCAGGTAGGTCTCGACCTGGTCCATGGCCACCCGTTCCTGGGTCATGGAGTCCCGTTCCCGCACGGTCACGGCGAGATCGGTCAGGGTCTCGAAGTCGACGGTGACGCAGAACGGGGTGCCGATCTCGTCCTGGCGGCGGTAGCGGCGGCCGATGTTGCCCGCATCGTCGAACTCGACGTTCCAGTTGCGGCGCAGCCGGGCTGCGAGGTCCTTGGCCTTCGGCGAGAGATCGGCGTTGCGGGACAACGGCAACACAGCGGCCTTCACCGGCGCGAGCCGGCGGTCCAGCCGCAGCACGACACGCTTTTCCAGTACGCCCTTGACATTGGGCGCCTCGTCCTCGACGTAGGCGTCCAGCAGGAACGCCATCATCGGCCGACCGACCCCGGCTGCCGGCTCGATCACGAACGGCCGGTAGCGGGAGTCGGATGCCTGGTCGAAGTAGGAGAGGTCGACACCTGACTGATTGCTGTGCGTTGTGAGGTCGAAGTCGGTCCGGTTGGCGATGCCCTCCAGCTCGCCCCATTCCTGGCCGGCGAACTCGAACCGGTACTCGATATCGACGGTCCGCTTGGCGTAGTGCGATAGCTTCTCTTTCGGGTGCTCGTAGTGCCGCAGGTTGTCCTTGGCGATGCCGAGTTCGGTGTACCAGCGGGTGCGCTCGTCGATCCAGAACTGGTGCCACTGCTCGTCGGTGCCCGGTTCGACGAAGAACTCCATCTCCATCTGTTCGAACTCGCGGGTGCGGAAGATGAAATTGCCAGGCGTGATCTCGTTGCGAAACGATTTGCCGATCTGGCCGATGCCGAATGGCGGCTTACGACGGGAGGTGGTCAACACGTTCAGGAAGTTGATGAAGATGCCCTGCGCGGTCTCCGGACGCAGGTAGTGCAGACCCTCGTCGGTCTCGACCGGGCCGACATGGGTCTTGAGCAGGCCGTTGAACATCCGGGGTTCGGTGTACTGGCCGCGGTTGCCGCAGTTCGGGCACGGCACGTCGGCCAGGCCGTGTTGGGCGGCGTGCTTGCCGGACCGTTCGGCGTATTCCTCGGCCAGTTGGTCGGCGCGGAACCTGCGGTGGCAGGAGGTGCACTCCACCAATGGGTCCACGAAGGCCTTGACGTGCCCGGATGCCTCCCACACCTGGCGCGGCAGGATCACGGACGAGTCGAGACCGACGACGTCGTCACGGCCCTGAACCATGAACTTCCACCACTGGCGCTTGATGTTGTCCTTCAACTCGACACCGAGCGGGCCGTAGTCCCACGCCGAGCGGGTGCCGCCGTAGATCTCTCCGCACGGATAGACGAAGCCGCGGCGCTTGCAGAGACTGACGACGGTGTCGATACGGTCGGCGGGCACTGACAACTCCATGGGATGAACGAGTGTGAACCGGGACCACGTACGGCGTGACCTGCGCACGTGTGGAAGACAAGGGTAGCCCGGTTCGGACCGAACCCGACACAGGGTGGACAACCGCCGAACGGAACGTGCGCGCGGCGAACGCGTACCGTCGTCGTCCGGTGTGCACACGCGCCTGGCTACTGCCGGGCGGACGAGCGAAGCGAGGAGCAACGGTCATGCAGGCGAGGAGAAACGTGATCCGGCGCCGCACGAACAGCCGGGCTCCGCTGATCGCCGGCAGTGGACCGCTCGCCAAGGTGCCGCCGGTGGTGGCGTTCGGCTTGGTCATCGTGGTGTTCGGGCTGGCGGTATGGCTGCGTGGGGTGACCGGCGCGGTCCTGCTCGGGCTGCTCGGTGTCGGGGTGCTCGTCCTGCTGTCCGCGACCTGGCAGGCGCTGCGCCCAGCGGACCGCGTGCTCCGGGTGTTGGTGGTGGCGATTCTGGCCGCGGTCGCGATCAGCCTGTTGCGCTGAGGCATGGCACGCCGACGCACCGCATAGGATGGCAGGTGGCACCCGGATCGGATGGCTGGTCACTTCCGGCCCCGGCTCGGGCGGCCGCCGCACGATCGCCGCACCGCACGCACGCCAAGCACCGCCAAGCACCAAGCACCAAGCACCAAGCACCAAGCACCAAGCACCAAGCACCAAGCACCAAGCACCAAGCACCAAGCACCACC
>DATBCR010000406.1:0-5154 GCA_036270375.1 Pseudonocardiaceae bacterium
GGCCTCCCGGCCTGCGGTACTCGTGTGCAGGCGGCCGAGCGAGCGGGACCACGACAGCAGTGCCCGCTCCGCGGCCCGCGCGTCGTTCGCGAGCAGCTTGTCCGCCAGCGTCGGCGCGCGACCGAGATCCTCGAGCACGACGAGCCGAACGGCACCGTCGTGCGCGAACATCTCAGGGCACATCCGCTCCTCGGAGGAGAACGCCGTGAACAACTGGTAGCTCACGGCTTCCTGCACGAAGGCGTCCCCGACGGCCTGCTCGCTTGCCGGGCCGTAACGCTTCACGACGAGCGTGCGCGGGAGTGCGAACGGGGAGGACGCGACGCGGACCCGGACGACGGTCGACTTCCCGCTGCCACCGAGGTGTTCCGGGTCGGCGAGCCGGATCGCGGCGCCGAACCGATGGCTGAGCACCTGCTCAGCCCGCGCGACCGTCTCGGACACCGCCGACTCGATGCCCCCGATGGCATCCGATGAGCCGGTGGTGGTCTCCACACTCATCTCCTCCGACCCTACTCGCGGCTCGACGTGATGTGGCGAGGTTCCACCCGATACGACGCCTGGGAATTCCATGCGAACCGGGCCGAAGGCAGTTGTTGTGCAGCATGCGCACGCGACCGTAGCGCCAACACCGACGGCCCGGCAGGCACGACTCGGTAACGGCGGGCGCGCTGGGAGAACACGGGGTGCGACCGGCCGGGCCAACCGGACCGACCGGTCGCACCGAACCCGGACCAGGGTGCTGGCGACCCATTCGCGGTCGGGTTCGGCTGGCCGCTCGTACCGCGCCATGACCGCGGCGAGCACCGCGTCGGCCAGCCGTTCACCGGCCGGCCGTGCGGACTTAGGACGCGGGGGCGGCCGGTTTGGCGTCCACGCCGGCCTCCTTGCGCTGCCGCGCGGTGATCGGCGCGGGCGCGGACGTGAGCGGGTCGTAGCCGCCGCCGGACTTCGGGAACGCGATGACCTCGCGGATCGACTGGTAGCCGGCCAGCAGCATCACGATCCGGTCCCAGCCGAACGCGATCCCGCCGTGCGGCGGCGCGCCGAACTTGAAGGCGTCCAACAGGAATCCGAACTTCTCTTGCGCGTCCGCCGGACCGAGTCCCATCACGTCGAACACCCGTTGCTGCACGTCGGCGCGGTGGATACGGATGGAGCCGCCGCCGATCTCGTTGCCGTTGCAGACGATGTCGTACGCGTAGGCCAGCGCGCTGCCCGGGTCCTCCTCGAACCGGTCGATCCACTCCGGGGTCGGCGACGTGAAGGCGTGGTGCACGGCGGTCCAGCGGCCCGAGCCCACCGCGACGTCACCGCTGGCCTCGGCCCGCTCTGCGGACGCGAACAGCGGCGCGTCCACCACCCACACGAACGACCACGCCGACTCGTCGATCAGCCCGAGCCGCCTGCCGATCTCCAACCGTGCCGCGCCGAGCAGCGCACGGGCGTCCGAGGGGTCACCCGCCGCGAAGAAGACACAGTCACCCGGCTCCGCGCCGGTGGCCTTGGCGAGGCCGTCCCGTTCGGCGTCGGACAGGTTCTTGGCGACCGGGCCGCCGAGTGTGCCGTCCTCGTTGACCAGCACGTAGGCCAGGCCGCGCGCGCCGCGCTGCTTCGCCCAGTCCTGCCAGGCGTCCAGCGTGCGGCGGGGCTGGTCGGCGCCGCCGGTCATCACGACGGAACCGACGTAGGGGGCCTGGAAGACACGGAAGGGGGTTTCGGCGAAGTAGTCGGTCAGCTCGGTCAGTTCCAGCTTGAAGCGCAGGTCCGGCTTGTCGGTGCCGTAGCGGGCCATCGAGTCGGCGTAGGTGATCCGGGCGACCGGCGCTGTGATGTGGTAGCCGGCGAGTTCGCGCCACAGCGCGCCGACGATCCGCTCGGCCAGCGCGATCACGTCGTCCTGCTCGACGAAGCTCATCTCGACGTCGAGCTGGGTGAACTCGGGCTGCCGGTCGGCCCGGAAGTCCTCGTCCCGGTAGCAGCGGGCGATCTGGTAGTACCGCTCAAGACCGCCGACCATCAGCAGTTGCTTGAACAGCTGCGGGGACTGCGGGAGGGCGTACCAGCTGCCCGGCCGGAGCCGTGCCGGCACCAGGAAGTCCCGCGCGCCCTCCGGGGTGGAGCGGGTCATCGTCGGAGTCTCGACCTCGACGAAGTCGTGCTCCCGCAACACGTCCCTCGCGATGCGGTTGGCCTCGCTGCGCAGCCGCATCGCCGCCGCCGGCCCGGTGCGCCGCAGGTCGAGGTAGCGGTACTTCAGGCGGACCTCCTCGCCCACCTCCAGGTGTTCGTCCAGCGGGAAAGGCAGCGGCGCGGACTCGTTGAGCACGATCAGCTCGGTGACGGTCACCTCGACGGCGCCGGTCGGGATGTCCGGGTTCTCGTTGCCATCGGGTCGGATGACCACCTCGCCGGTGACCCGCACGCAGAACTCGGCCCGCAGCCGGTGCGCCCGCTCGGCCATCTCCCCTTCGCGGAACACCACCTGCGCGGTGCCGGACGCGTCCCGCAGATCGATGAAGATGACACCGCCGTGATCACGCCGCCGAGCCACCCACCCGGCGAGGGTGACGGTCTGTCCGGCATGAGAGGCCCGAAGCGTCCCTGCCTCGTGCGTGCGCATCACGGGAAGTGGTCTCCTTGCGGATCGGCGGTTGTTCGTCACCGAAGGTTAGCCAATACCCCCACCCTGCCCGCCAGCAGGTTTACGCCGTGACGCGGTAAACGGTGGCGCCGCTGTTGCTGAACACCGGGTGCAGCGCGGTTACCTTGTCCAGGTTCAGAAAGCCGGGCGACAGGCTGGTCCACGGGTAGATCGCGCGGTCGTCGGCGAACACGAACCGGATACCGAGCCGGTGCACGGCGGCCCGGACGGCCGGGTTCGTGTCGAACTGGTTGAGCGAGCGCAGAAGGAGTGCCTGGTCCGGGGACAGCGGGCCGACCGCGTAGTGCACGAACATCGGGCGCACGCCGGCGACCGCGTACATCCAGGCCGAGCCGTCGATCGGGTCGTTGAGCACGACCTGTCCCCTCGGTACGAGGCCGGGCAGCGCGTTCATCGCGGCCAGTTGCTCGGGGCCGACGACGCCCGGGGTGTAGCCGACGGCCATGTGTTCGACGTTCCGGCCGACGTAGCCGCCGTTGGTGACGAGCAGCAGCAGTGCGCCGACCAGCACCGCGGCCACCGGCACGGTAACCCTCGGCACGCGGGCGCCCCAGCGCACCACCTCCGCCAGCCCGATGCCGACCAGCGCGGACGCCACCCACGCGACCATCGCGCCGAGCCGCCAGTAGTCGTTCCAGAACACGCTTGTGAACAGGTGCAGCGCGGGTAGCCGCCCGGTCATCGTCTGCACCCCGAGCAGGGCGAACACCACCCCGACCGGCACCAGCCAGCCGCCCTGCCGCCGTACGACCGCGACCACCCCGCCGAGCACAGCGAGCACCGTGAGCACCCACTGCCCGGCGTGCCCGGCGAAACCGACGTTGAACGAGGCGAGGAAGTGCAGCGAAGCCGTGATCGAGAACGGTGTCGGATAGTTAGTGGCCACTAAGGTGCCGCTGACCGCGAACATCTGCCGCAGCTGCACGGCAAGCCCGATCCCGGCCAACACCGCAACGACCGCCAGCGACAGCACGTGCCGGCCAAGCCCCTGCCGGTCGGCGACCAGCCGAACCACCAGCCAGCCGAACACCGGAATACCGACACACAGGATCGCCGACGGATGAACCGACACCGCACCGACGATCGCCAGAGCCGACACGACGATCCGGCCCGGATGACCGATCAACTCACCGGACACCAACAGCGCCACGATAACCCCGGACAACCCGACGACCAACGCGAACGGCCACGCCGGCCGCCACGCCTGGTCGTACGGCAGGGCGGAGAACAGACTGGCGGCCAACGCGGCGAACGTCGCGGCGAGCACGTTGCCCCGGCTGGCCGCCCACGCGAGGGCCGCCGCACCGACCGGGATGAGCAGGGCGACGGACACCAGGATTCCGGCGTTCACGGCGACCGTGGCCGGAGCGCCGGACAACGTCAGCACGAGAGCACCGATCGCGTGCATCGCCGACGGGTAGAACATCGGCGCGCGGGTCTCCAGGTTCAGGAACTGCCCGGACCGCAACGGCGAAGCCTGCCCGGTCTGCGCGATCCACCGCGTGTAGTTGGTGTGCCACACCGCATCCCAGTACTGGCTCACCGCACCGAGCCCACCGGTACCACGCAGGAACACCACGGTCACGATCACCGCGGCACCACCGACGCCCACCAGTATCCACAGTGGACTGTACGAGTAGACGGCCGGCAGCTCGACGGTCGGCCACCTCGGCAACACCCAGCGACGCAGCACAGCGGCAAGACCGAGGGCGACCAACAGCAGCGCACCGGCCGTCCACGGATTCCACGGCACGCCGATCACGCCGTAGACGGGCGTCGCGGCACCGACAAGCCCGAACGTGATCGGGGCAGCCGCCGCCACGGCCACATGGCGAGGTAACCGGAGCAGCAGGCCGATCAGCGTCCCGGGCACCACGAGTAACAGCGCCCACAACACGACCGCCGCCACCGTTCACCCCCTGTGATGTCCGAGATCGCGACATCTTATCGAGCGGCCAGGTGCGAGCTGCCGGTCAGGTCGATCGGCACGAACGTCAACTCTCAGTAAGTCCCGCAGCCTCAAGCACACGCCAAGTGAGCGTCCGGAATTCACCGAAGGCTCGCTGGGCTGCCTGCTGGTGACCGCCGAACGCACCATCCGCTGCGGTGAGGGCGAACACCGGCTTGCGGGCGTCCTGGGCCATCGGCACCAGACTGGCGTAGTTCTTGACCTGGGCCAGGCAGAACTCGTCCTGGTCGATGGCAGGTGCAACAGCTCCCGTCATGCCGAGGACGCTGCTGCGGTATACCGGCGGAACACGATCCATCCAACGTTGGAAAGCACGAACCGGCTTGCCCAACCTGATGCCGTGCTGCAGCAGCACATAGCCGGCCGCCTGCATGCGACCGGCCGGGAGTGGCAGCCCCGCCGGATCCGGATTCCGCGCGACCCGTTCCTGCCAGCCCGTCCGCCAAGTGCGCAACGTGGGACCGAGGTTACGCAGCCCCTGCACGCTGAACAGGTCTGGAGCGAGCGGAATGACCACATG
>DATBCR010000407.1:0-5542 GCA_036270375.1 Pseudonocardiaceae bacterium
CACGAAGTGGGTGACCGACATGGAGCTGACCACGTTCCGGGCTCGGGAGGGTTACTGGGTGCCGCGCGGCTACTCGCAGCTGGCGCCGGTCAAGACCGAGTCGCGGATCGACAGGCCGGCGTCGTTCGGCCACGCGAGCGCGGGCAGCGTCGTGGTGGCCGGCATCGCGTGGGCGCAGACCAAGGGCATCAAGCGGGTCGAGGTCCGGGTCGACGGGGGCCCGTGGCAGGACGCCCAGCTCGCCACCGAGGTCAACAAGAACAGCTGGCGCATGTGGCGGACGTTCTTCGACCTGAAGCCGGGCAACCACACCGTGGAGAGCCGCGCCACCGACGACACGGACTACGTACAGATGCAGGCCGCGGAGGACACCATCCCGGACGGAGCGACCGGCTGGCCGTCCGTTGCCTTCACCGTGAACTGAGACGACCCGGTTTGCCGGTAAGATCCAGTCCGCTGTGCCCTCCGTTACCCCGAGTACCGGCGACTTTGTGCCTGCGTTCACAAATGGATACCGTGGTCATGTCACGCCGTCGGCGGCACCGGTTCGCGTATCCAGTTCCCGCGTTCGCGCGCGGGTCCGACCGGGTCGGCACGAGGTGACGGCGGGCGCGCACGAGGCAGCCTGTGGCGGGCGAAGGAGAACCAGCGTGGCGGTGCAGCGAGGCCGAGGGCGTGGTGGCGTGCCCAACAGCCCGGCCGACGCGGTCACCGAACCCATGCCCGCGGTTCGGACCAACGGCGCCAACGGCACCCCTGGCCGGCCGGTCGCCGGCGACGTCCGCGAGCGGGCCAGGGCCATCCCGGAGGCGGCCGTCGCCCGGCTGGCCGTGTACCTGCGGGTGTTGTCCGCCATGTCCGAGCAGGGCGTCGGCACGATCTCCAGCGAGGAGCTGTCCGTGGCCGCCGTGGTCAACTCGGCGAAGCTGCGCAAGGACCTGTCCTACGTCGGCTCGTACGGCACCCGGGGCGTCGGCTACGAGGTTTCGGTGCTCATCGAGGAGATCGAACGCATCCTCGGACTGACCCGCAACCATTCCGTCGCGGTTGTCGGAATTGGTAATCTTGGCCATGCCCTGGCCAACTACGGGGGGTTCCCCAGTCGCGGGTTCCCCGTTGTTGCTCTTTTTGACGTTGACGAAGATCTCATGGGTGTCCCGGTGGGGGGCATCCTCGTGAACCACATCGACGAGATCGGGCAGGTCTGCGCCGCGCGGGACGTCTCGATCGGCGTCATCGCCACGCCGCCGCCGGCCGCGCAGGCCGTCTGTGACCGTTTGGTATCCGGCGGCGTCCGATGCATCCTGAACTTCGCGCCCGTCGTACTGCAGGTGCCCGACGATGTGGAGGTGCGGAAAGTGGATCTCGCGGTCGAGATGCAGATTCTGTCCTTCCACGTGGCACGGCGTGCGGACGAGGTCGCGTTGAACGGAGCCGACGTCGACGGGGTGGTGGTTCCACGGTGAACGTGCTCGCCATTGGCATGTCGCATCGCACCGCCGGGGTGCGCGAACTGGAACGTGCCGTGGTCTCCGCCGCCGACACCGCGAAGGTGCTCGACGAGATGCTGAAGTGCCCGCACGTCAGCGAGGCCGTGCTGCTGTCCACGTGCAACCGGGTCGAGGTCTACGCCGTCGTGGAGACGTTCCACGGCGGGCTGTCCGAGATCTCCTCGGTGCTCGCGCGGCACGCCGGCACCGATCCCGGTCATCTCAGCCGCAACCTGCACGTGCACTACTCGGCCGGCGCGGTCGAACACATCTTCGCGGTCGCCGCAGGGCTGGACTCGATGGTGGTCGGCGACGCCCAGATCCTCGGCCAGCTCCGCGCGGCCTACGCCGTCGCGGACAAGGCCGGCACGGTCGGGCGCGCGCTGCACGAGCTGGTCCAGCACGCGCTGCGGGTAGGCAAGCGGGTGCACACCGAGACCGACATCGACCACGTGGCCGCGTCCGTGGTGGGTGTCGCGGTCGCGGACGCCGGTCGGGTGCTCGGCGGCCTGACCGGGCGGCGGGCGCTGGTCGTCGGCGCCGGCTCGATGGGTGCGCTGGCCGCCGCCGCACTGCGCCGGACCGGTATCGGCGAGGTGGTGATCGCCAACCGGACCCAGGCCAACGGCGCCCGGCTGGTGCGCGCGCTGTCCGAGGAGGGCGTGCCGAGCCGGTCCGTGGGCCTGGTCGGGCTGGCCGACCGGATCGCGGCAGCGGACCTGGTCATCGCCTGCACCGGTGCCACGGACATCGTCATCCCGACCGCGATGGTGGTCGAAGGGCTCACGCGGCGCGTGCCAGCGCGACCCCTGGTGGTGTGTGATCTCGGGCTGCCGAGGGATGTCGAGGACAGCGTCGGCGACCTGGCCGGCGTGACCGTCGTCGACCTGGACAGTCTCGGTAGGAGACTCGCGGACACGCCGTCCGGCCGGCACGCCGGTATCGCGGGCGCGATCCTTGCCGAGGAGGTCAACGGCTACCTCGCCGCCCAGCGGTCGGCCGCCGTGACCCCGACGGTGACCGCGCTGCGCAGGCGGGCCGCCGAGGTCGTCGACGCCGAACTGCTGCGGCTGGACGGCCGGCTGCCCGAGCTGGACCAGCAGGTCAGGGGCGAGCTGGCGAACACGGTGCGCCGGGTGGTTGACAAGCTGCTGCACACGCCGACGGTGCGGGTGAAGCAGCTCGCGTCCAGTCCCGGCGGCGCGAGCTACGCGGACGCGCTGCGGGAACTGTTCGAACTCGACCCGAAGGCGGCGGCCGTGGTGAGCACGGCGATCCTCGGCGACCCTGATCATGCCAGCGACACCGGGACCGGTGAGACTCGTTGAAGAAGGTAATCCGGATCGGCACCAGGGGCAGCGCCCTGGCACTCGCGCAAACCCGCCTGATGGCCGACGCCCTCGAAGCCGCCGGCGCCGCCGTGGAGATCATCACCGTGTCCACGCCCGGTGACCGGTCGTCCGCACCGATCCCGAACATCGGCATCGGCGTGTTCACCTCCGCGCTGCGGGACGCGCTGGCCGCCGGTGAGATCGACGTGGCCGTGCACTCCTACAAGGACCTGCCGACCGCGCCGGACCCCCGGCTGACGCTGGCCGCCGTGCCGGTGCGCGAGGACCCGAGGGACGCCCTGATCGCCCGCGACGGCCTCACGCTCGGCGAACTGCCGGCCGGCTCAACGGTCGGCACCGGCTCGCCGCGCCGCGCCGCGCAACTCGCCGCACTCGGCTTGGGCCTGGTCGTCGTGCCGATCAGGGGCAACGTGGACACCCGGATGCGCAAGGTCGCCGACGGCGAACTGGACGGCGTGGTGCTCGCCCGGGCCGGGCTGGCGCGACTTGGCAGGCTGGCGGAGATCACCGAGGTGCTCGACCCGATCCAGATACTGCCGGCACCCGCGCAGGGCGCGCTCGCGGTGGAGTGCCGGGTGGACGACATGGACACCGAGCACCTGCTCGGCGCCACCATCGAGGACGAACTGACCAGGGCGGCGGTGACCGCGGAACGCACCATGCTCGCCACGCTGGAGGCCGGTTGCAGCGCACCGGTCGGCGCGCTGGCGGAGGTGGTCGAGGATCTCGTGACCGACGCTGACGGCCGCGACACGGTTGTCCTGATGCTGTCGCTGCGTGGTATGGCGGCGACGCCGGACAACGAGATCCTGCGTGCATCGGCGATCTCTGACCTGACCAACGCAGACGAACTCGGCCGACTCGTGGCGGCTGAGCTGCTCGATCTCGGGGCCGCGGTGATGTCCGGCCCGGAGGCATAGTTGATGGAGAGTACCCAGATGACCCGTGCACGAAAGGCCCCGGGGCGGATCGCGTTCGTGGGCTCCGGACCCGGTGACACCGGGCTGCTGACCGTTCGGGCCAACGAGCTGCTGACCCGCGCGGAACTCGTGGTGACCGACCCGGACGTGCCGTCGTCGGTGCTGGCCATCGTCGGCGCCGCGGTCGAGCTGCGGCCGGCGGTCGGCGACCCGGCGGACGTGGCCAAGGATTTGGTGACCGAGGCGAAGGCCGGCCGCTCGGTGGTGCGCCTCGTCGCCGGTGACCCGCTGACGCTGGACGCGGTCGTCCGCGAGGCACAGGCCGTCGCCCGCACCAGCATCGCGTTCGACGTGGTGCCCGGCGTGCCGGCCGCCACGGCGGTGCCGGCGTACGCGGGTGTCGCGCTCGGCGCCGTGCACACCGAGGTGGACGTCCGGGGCGACCTGGACTGGCCAGGTCTCGCCGGCGCGCCCGGAACCCTTGTGCTGCATGCCACCGGTGGCCACCTGGCCGAGGCTGCGTCCAACCTGACCGAGTACGGCATGGCCCCGCAGACCCCGGTCGCGGTGACCACCGACGGCACCGGCAACAACCAGCGAACCGTGGACACGACGTTAGCTTCTCTTGCCGCCGACGCGGGTGACCTTGGTGGCAACCTGGTTGTCACGGTCGGCGCGGCGGCCGCGGCCCGCTCGAAGCTGTCGTGGTGGGAGTCGCGGGCGCTGTACGGCTGGAAGGTCTTGGTGCCCCGTACGAAGGACCAGGCCCAGGAGATGAGCGAGAAGCTGCGCTCACACGGGGCGATCCCGGTCGAGGTGCCGACGATTTCCGTTGAGCCGCCACGTAGTCCGGCCCAGATGGAACGGTCGGTGAAGGGTCTGGTCGACGGCCGCTACCAGTGGGTGGTGTTCACGTCGACCAACGCGGTGCGCGCGGTGTGGGAGAAGTTCCGCGAGTTCGGCCTGGACGCACGGGCGTTCTCCGGTGTCAAGATCGCGTGCGTCGGCGAGGCCACCGCGCACAAGGTGCGGTCGTTCGGCATCATCCCGGAACTGATCCCGTCCGGCGAACAGTCCAGCGAGGGCCTGCTCGCGGACTTCCCGCCGCATGACGACATCCTGGACCCGGTGGACCGGGTTCTGTTGCCACGGGCCGACATCGCGACGGAGACACTGGCCGCGGGCCTGCGCGACCGAGGCTGGGAAATCGACGACGTGACGGCGTACCGGACGGTGCGCGCCGCGCCGCCGCCCGCCGACACCCGCGAGATGATCAAGTCCGGCGGTTTCGACGCGGTGTGCTTCACGTCGTCCTCCACGGTCCGGAACCTCGTCGGCATCGCGGGAAAGCCGCACACGCGGACGCTGGTCGCATGCATCGGCCCGAAGACGGCGGAAACGGCGCACGAGTTCGGCTTGCGGGTGGACGTACAGCCAGAGGTGGCCCAGATCCCGGCCCTTGTGGACGCACTGGCGGCCCACGCGGCCCGGCTACGCGCTGAAGGCGCCCTACCCCCACCCCGCAAAACCAAGCGCGCCCGCCGCTGACCCCCAACACCTGAGCCCTGGCCGGCCTGCTTCATACCGGCCAGGGCTCAGCTGGCGACCATCGGTGATCCGCCGGAAGATAGATAGCGTCATGCGAACTCCACCTGTCGAGTCGCCACTGAATTAGGCGTCGATCTTGACTAGCCGCGACACCAGCAGACCAGAGCACAGGTGGAACTCCTTGTGCATGTGGGACACTGGGGTCATGGCTACCAGGGAGGACGTTCACAAC
>DATBCR010000408.1:0-7812 GCA_036270375.1 Pseudonocardiaceae bacterium
GCCGACCAGCGGTGACAACTACGATCTGCCGGGTGCATGGGTCGGCGGCACGATGGATCTTCGCGCGGACGCCGAGACCATGTCGCTGGACGGCCGTTCCGGCGGCACATTCCTACCGGATGTGGACCGTCGGCGGGTGGGATATCTGGCGTTGTTCCCCAATCTGCTGCTGTCGCCGCACCCAGATTATGTGATGACCCACCGGCTGCGACCGATCGCGCCTGATGTCACCAGCATCGAGTGCTCCTGGTACGTGTCGGCGGGCGTGACGGACGCGACGTGGGCCGTGGAGTTCTGGGACCGCACCAACGAACAGGACTGGGCGGCGTGCGAATCCGTCCAGCGCGGTCTGGCGTCACCGCACTTCCGGCCCGGTCCGTTCGCCCCGAACGAGGACGCCGTCCATCGCTGGGTGACCCTGATCGGCCATGCGTATCAGGGCACGCCACCGTGGCGTTCGAGTTCAGAGGGGGCGGTTGCGGCGGGAGGAGAGCACGCCGGTGTTGAAGCCGGCCAGGTGTAGGCCGCCGGAGAACCGGGCGTGCTCGATCTTGACGCAGCGGTCCATCACCACCGTGAGGCCCTGGTCGGCGGCGTGCTGGGCGGCCTCGTCGTGCCGGATGCCGAGCTGCATCCAGAGCGTCCGCGCGCCGGCCGCGAGGACCTCGTCGGCCACGTCCGGAATGTCGGCCGGCCGGCGGAAAACAGACACCAGATCCGGTTTGTTCGGCAGTTCGGCCAGCGACGGATAAACGGGCCGGCCGAGCAATGACTTCACCCGTGGATTGACGAACATCACGTCATATCGGGTGGACGACAGCAGATAGGTGGCGACGAAATAACTCGGCCGGGCCGGATTGTCGGACGCGCCCAACAATGTCACCGACCGCGTGTCGGCGAGAATGTGCTGCCGCTGCCGCGCGGTCGGGTTCGACCATGCGTCGGTCATGCCAGTTTCACCGCCTCGGCCAGTGCCTGGTCCAGGTCCCACAGGATGTCGTCGACGTCCTCCAGCCCGACGGACAGCCGGATCAGGTCCGGTGTCACGCCGGCCGAGGTGAGCTGGGTGTCGGAAAGCTGTTGGTGCGTCGTGGATCCCGGGTGGATCACGAGCGTGCGGACGTCGCCGACGTTGGCGAGGTGGCTGCACAGTTCCACCGACTCGACGAACCGCTGCCCGGCCGGCCGCCCACCGCGCACGCCGAACGCGAACACCGCGCCGGGGCCGAGTGGCAGGTACTTGGCGGCTCGCTCGTGGTGCCGGTGTTCGGGCAGCCCCGCGTAGTGCACCCAGGACACGCGTGGGTCCTCGGACAGCCAGGTTGCGACCTGGCGGGCGTTGCGGACGTGCGCGTCCATCCGCTGCGGCAGGGTCTCGACCCCTTGCAGCAGCAGGAAAGCCGAGTGCGGGGACAGCACGGCACCGATGTCGCGGAGCTGTTCTGCGCGCAGCCGGGTGCAGAACGCGTACTCGCCGAAGTTCTCCCAGTAGCGCAGGCCGCCGTAGCTGGCTACGGCCTCGGTCATCCGGGGGAACTTGCCGTTGCCCCAGTTGAAGCGGCCCGACTCGACCACGACGCCGCCGAGTGTGGTGCCGTGGCCGCCGAGGAACTTCGTCGCCGAGTGCAGCACGATGTCCGCGCCGTGTTCGAGCGGCCGGGCCAGGTACGGCGTGGCCAGGGTCGCGTCCACCACCAGCGGGATGCCGGTGTCCCTTGCCAGTTCGGACAGCCCGGCCAGGTCGGCGATGTCGCCGGACGGATTGCCGATCAGCTCGGTGTAGATCAGCTTGGTGTTCGGCCGGATCGCGGCCGCGTAGGCGTCGATACTGTCCTGCGCCACGAACGACGTGTCCACGCCGAACCGCCGCAGTGTGCCGTCGAGCTGGGTGACCGTGCCGCCGTACAGCCCGGCCGCGGACACGATGTGGTCACCCGCCTCGACGAGCGCCGCGAACGTGAGGAACTCGGCCGCCTGCCCGCTGGACGTGGCGACAGCGCCGATCCCGCCCTCCAGGTTCGCCAGTCGCTCCTCGAACGCGGCGACGGTCGGATTACCGATCCGGCTGTAGATGTTGCCGTACTTCTGCAGTGCGAACAGGTTCGCGGCGTCGGCCGTGTCCTCGAAGACGAAGCTCGTCGTCTGGTAGATGGGTACCGCCCGCGCGCCCGTCGCCGGGTCCGGGCTGCCGCCGGCGTGCAGTGCCCTGGTGCGGAACCCCCAGGTCCGATCCGTCATGTGGACCACTCTGTCACAGTCCGATTCCCGGTTGTGGCAGGGTTACCGAGTGATTTCCAGGTCCTACACACTGCCATTGGCGGCGGGGGCAGCCTTGTTCACGCTGGTCGCGGGCTGTTCGAGCGCGGCGACCGGCGACACCGGCGCTGCCGCTGTCGTGGTTCCCACGATCAGCGCTTCGCCCGCGCCGACCACGTCGCCACCGAGCCCGTCACCGACCACCGATCCCGGCCTGCTCCCCCAGACCCACGTCCTGCCCGATCCCGGCGACCCCCTGTTCCAGACCGGGGTCCAGGACCTCTGGCAGGCCATCGTCACCGACAACCCAACCACCGCGCTGCCGTTCTTCTTCCCCGAAACCGCCTATCTGCAGGTCAAGGCGATCTCGAACGCGTCGGCCGACTACCAGAACCGGCTGATCAACTGGTACCGCCTCGACATCGAGGCGGTGCACAAGCTGCTTGGCGCCGACGCCTCGTCCGCGACGTTCGTCCGCGTGACCGTGCCGACCGCCCAGGCGGCCTGGATCGCCCCAGGCGTGGAGTACAACAAGGGCTCCTATTACCGCGTCTACGGCACCCGCCTCTACTACGAGGTCGGCGGCACGACCAAGTCCATCGGCATCTTCTCGCTGATCTCCTGGCGCGGTGAATGGTACGTGGTCCACCTCGGGCCGAGCACGCGCTCAACCAACCGCGGCATCGTCTACGGCGCCACCGGGTGAGTTGGTCACCTTTCCGAGTGAAGTCCTGATTCTCGTGTGTGTCTGATCCGTTCCGATGGGTAACAGTGGCAGGAGCGCGCCGGCAGCAACGCGGCGCCATGGGCCCGGAACGGAGCAAGACAGTGTCTACGAGCAATCTGGCGGCCATCGACATCGGTGGTGGGGTGTCCTCGGCCTGGACCGCGGTGGCCAATTTCGTGCCCAAACTGGTCGCGTTTCTCGTCATCTTCTTCATCGGCTGGATCATCGCGCGCATTCTCGGCAAGATCGTCGCCCGGCTGCTGAACAAGGTCGGGTTCGATCGGGTGGTCGAGCGCGGTGGCCTCAAGCAGATGCTGGACCGGGGCGGTTACCAGGCGTCCGAGCTGATCGCGAAGGTCGTGTACTACGCGATTCTGCTGATCGCGCTCGAGATGGCGTTCGGCGTGTTCGGGCCGAATCCGATCAGCGGCATCCTCACGTCGATCGTGGGCTGGCTGCCGAAGCTGGTGGTGGCCATGGTGATCGTGGTCATCGTCGGTGCGATCGCGCGGGCGGTGAAGGGTCTCGTCGGCTCGGCCCTCGGTGGCCTGTCGTACGGTCCGATGCTCGGCACCATCGCGGCCGTGTTCATCTGGGGGCTCGGTGCCATCGCCGCGCTCAACCAGATCGGTATCGCCACCGCCGTCACCACGCCGGTGCTGATCACGGTGCTCGCCACCCTGGGCGGCGTCGTTGTCGTCGGCATGGGCGGTGGGCTGATCCGGCCGATGCAGCAGCGGTGGGAGACGTGGATCGGGCGGGCCGAGGAGCAGTTGCCGGCGGCCCGGGCGCACACCGAGGCCTACCAGCGTGGCCGCGAGGACGCGCAGCGGGCCGGCGGCGAGCGGATGACGACGACCGGACCGCAGGCGATGGCACAGTCACCGTCGGACGGCGGCGAAATCTAGCCCGACGAGAACTCGATGTCCGGGGGTCGGCCAGTGGCCGGCCCCCTTTCTCGTGATCCGGTAAACCGGCTAACCGAACGCGATGTCCGCCGGCCGGCGGACCAAGTCGCAGACCGCCAGCAGGCGGGTGGTCAGCCAGCCCGCTGATCCCGTAAGCCAGCTAACCGAACGCGATGTCCGCCGGTCGGCGGGCTAAGTCGCGGACCGCGAGTAGGCGGGTCGTCAGCCAGTCCGCGCGTGCCCATGCCGCGGGTTCCTGGGGCAGCCGTAACCGCCAGCCCTGTTCGCGCGCCTGGTCCAGCAGTCCACGCGCGTAGCCGGCCAGCAGGACCGCGCCGGTGGCGGATCCCTCGACGCCGACCGCGAGGATGTCCCGCACGGCGGCCGCGTGCTGGTCGATCGCCGCGGTCAGGACCGGCACCGTCGCACCGGCCGCGATACCGGGCCGGCCGATCTGGTCGTGCAGCTGTGCCAGCATCCGGCGGGACGACGACTCAGCCCAGGTGGGGAAACCGAGCATCACGCCACAGTAGTCATGGAATCGTGGCCGAACCAGGCTCCAGTGGCGGTTCGCACAGCGACGACATTCGGCTCGTATGCTGGTACGGAGGATGTGGACCTTGGAAACGGGCGGTTGATGAGTCCCTGTGCGACGGTGCGGTATCCGTTCGCGCATTCGGCACTGTTCTATCGTGGTGACGACGAGTATCTGGCCGGTGTCGTTCCGTTCATCACTCGCGGGCTGGCCGATAGCGAGCCGGTCGCCGTCGCGGTGCCGACGGATCGGCTCACGGTGGTTCGCGCCGCGTTGGGGGTGGCTGCCCGGCGGGTGCGGATGTTGGACATGCGCGAGGTCGGGCGTAATCCGGGCGGGATTCTCGGTGGGGTGTTGTTGGCTTTTGCCGATGAGTATTCGGGGCGGCGGGTGCGGATTGTCGGTGAGCCGGTTTGGGTGGGGCGGTCACAGGTCGAGTATTCGGAGTGCGTGCGGCACGACGCACTGATCAATTGTGCCTTTGTCGGGCGGGCGGCGACCGTTCTGTGTCCTTATGACGCCGACGGGTTGGCGGCGGATGTGTTGGCGGACGCGGCTCGGACACATCCGGTGGTGATGGATCGGGACGGGTCCAGGGACAGCGACACCTTCGCGCCGGGCGTCGTCGCAGCCGAGTTCAATCGGCCGCTTCCCTTGCCGGACAACGTCACCTCGCTGGTCGTCGACGTGCACGGATTGGCCCGGTTACGTCAGGTGGTGGCCGGGTTCGGGCGGGCACGGGGGTTGGGTGGGCGACAGACGGACGCTCTTGTGTTGGTACTGACGGAGTTGGCGACGAACAGCATCGAGCACGCGCACAGCCCGGCGACCGTATTGCTGGGCGGTGTCGGTGACGTGGTGTGCTGCCAGGTGCGGGACAACGGGCACATCACGGACCGACTGGCTGGACGGCGGCCCGCGCCGCCGGGGCAGTCGCGCGGGCGTGGGTTGTTGATGGTCAACCAGTTGGCGGATCTGGTGCGGGTGCACACCGAGCCCGGCGGCACCACTGTCGAGGTCCGGTTCCGGGCGGCCTAGTTACGCTGGCGGTCATGCGCGAGCGGTTCCGTGGTGAGTTGCGGCGGTTGGGCGGGTTGCTCGCCGGTATGAGCGCGACGGCCGGCCGGCAGTTGTCGCTGGCGACGGAGTCGTTGCTGCGCAACGATCTTGGCGTCAGCGATCGGGTGTTGGCCGAGGATGCCGGGTTGGATCGGAACCGGGACCGGTGCGTCGCGGACGCACAGCGGTTGCTGGCGTTACAGGCGCCGGTGGCCGGGGATCTGCGTGCCGTGCTGGCCGCTGTCTATTGCGCGGAGCGGATCGAGCGGATGGGTGACCTGGCGCGGCATGTGGCCGAGATGAGTCGCCGGGCGCATCCGTTGTCCGCGGTGCCGTTGTCGTTGCACTCGTCGTTCGCCGAACTCGGCCGGATGGGCGTGCGGATGGCGGATGCGGTGACGGTGTTGATCGGTGGCGAGGATGGTTCGGCCGCGTTCGATCGGATGGTGGCCGATGATGATCGGGTTCGGGCGGCGCATCGGCGGTTGATGGGGCAGGTCGTGGATCCGCGGTGGCCGTACGGCGTTGCGGTTGCGGTCAATGTCGCGTTGCTCGGACGGTTCTACGGGCGGTTCGCCGATCAGGCGGTTTCGGTTGCCCGCCGGTTGGAGTTCGCGGTGACGGGTACGTTGCCCCGCTGACGTTTTGGTGTGAGTGGTGACGGGTATCACCACGCTAACACCTGGACATGTCGGCATCTGGAGAAACCATGGCACAACCTCAGTCGATTCGGTTCGTTCTCGACGCACTGGACTTTCCGGCCGAACGGTGGGAGATCGTCACGGCGGCCGAGTTCTACGGTGCCGATGCCGCCACCTGCGAATGGTTGCGCCGCCTGCCGTTGCGTGCGCAGCCGTACCGCGATATCCAGGACGTCATCGACGCGCTCGGCGAGCCTATCGCGCTGCCAGCAACGCGCCGTCGGGGAGGACCGCGTGTACACCCCACACCTGGTTGGCTACCTGGGTGACCCGTAGGTCCACCACCGGGCTCGCCAGCGCCAGCGCGGTCGTCCTGTCCACTGTGTACAGATCTTGCAGCCAGCCGAGCATGGCGTCCAATGCCTGCACCATTGCCTCATCGAGGTCGGCGTCGAAGCCGAACGTGATCCGGCCGGCCGGTGTCATCGCGTGTGCGGTCGGAATCGCCGGCTCGGACACCACGTCGATCACCATTGTCGTTGTCATGCCGCATTCGACCGCGGTGCCGGATACCTCGCCGTCGCCCTGGGCGCCGTGGCCGTCGCCGACGCACAATAAGGCGTCGGGAACGGTGACGGGCAGGTAGAGGGTGCTGCCGGCGACCAGTTCCCGGCAGTCGATGTTGCCGCCGCACGGGCGTGGTGGCACGGTCGAGTGCTCGCCCGGCTCGTCCGGCGGCAGGCCGATCACGCCGAGGAACGGCGCGAGCCGCACGGTGAGGCCGAGATTGTTCGTGGCCATTCCCGCGTCGGGGTCGATATCCCACAGCAGCCACGTCGGCTCGCCCGGCACGACGCCCAGCCTGCGGTTCAGGTCGTTGTCCCGTGCGGCGGCCACGGTGAAGCCCCAGTCGTCCGGACGCAGCGACACCAGGCGCACGGCCAACGTCATGCCCGGTTCGGCGCCGCGCACCGCGATCGGGCCGGCGAGGCAGTGGCCGCGGCGATCGCTGAACATCATCGGCGCCTGCGCGCCAGGGGCCGGTTGCCGAGCCAGATGTCCTGCGGCGTCAAGGGATCTGACCACCAGTGTGTCGCCGGGGTCGACGGTCAACACGGGCTTGCGGTCACGGGAGAAGACGTCGGTCACCGTGTCCAGCAGCGGGTCGAGACGATGTTCGGCCACTCCTGAAACCTAGCACCCGGCGTCATGAGTTGCCCGGAACATCCATGGTCGTCAGGCAGAACGGGTGGCCGGCCGGGTCGGCGAAAACGCGGAAATGATGGCCCGGCTGGTGGTCGTATTTCGTGGCGCCGGCCGCCAGTACCCGTGCCTCAGCGGCGTCCAGGTCGTCGACATCCAGATCGAGGTGCATCTGCATGGACGACGTCTCGTCCGGCCAGGTCGGCGGTACATGGCCGGACGCGGTCTGGAAGTCGATCCGGCCGCCGGGGCTTTTGACCGTCGCCCAGTAGCTGTCCTGGTACGTCACCTTCCCGCCGGTGATGTCGGCGTAGAACGCGGCCAGCCGGTTGGCGTCGGGGCACTCGATGGCCACCGAGCAGAACCTGATCGAGTCGGACACCCGGTTCCTCCTGAATGACGCGATTGACACGATTGACACGTCTGGCGGTCGCGACTCTAGCCGCCGGGACGGACGTCGGCAGCCGGAATACCGGACGTACT
>DATBCR010000409.1:0-2245 GCA_036270375.1 Pseudonocardiaceae bacterium
GATCTGACCCGTTCTGGGGTAACCAGGGCGCTGGCTTCTCCCTGGTCGGCGGGCGGGTCACCGCCCTGGCCACCACTGCTGACGGCACCTGGTTCGCCGGCGCGGCCGGCGGCGGCGTGTGGAAGTCGACCGACCAGGGGCAGAACTGGACGCCGGTGTTCGACTCAATGCCGACGCTGTCCGTCGGGGCGCTCGCGGTCGACCCGGTCGGCGGGGCGCTGTGGGTCGGTACCGGCGAGGCTAACGTGTCACAGGACTCCTACGCGGGCACCGGCGTGTACCAGTCGGCCAATGACGGCGCGAGTTTCCAGCGGGTGGGCGACGATCCCTCGGGGAACAACCCGCTGGTGTCGCACACGGTGTTCCGGATCACGTTCGACCCGAGCGGTAACGCCTACGCGGCCACCGACAACGGGCTGTTCCGGTACTCGGCCAGCACCCGCTCGTGGACCGAGGTCCTGGACCCGGCAGGCCCGAACGACAACCCGCCGTACGACCAGCAGGTGACCGACGTCGCGGTCGTGCCCGGATCGAACGGCGCCGACGTCATTGCCGCGATCGGCTGGCACGGGCCCGGCAACACCGCGAACAACGGTTTCTACGAGTCGACCGACGGCGGCCTTACCTTTAGCCGGACCAGCCCGACCGGCGACATCAACGCCAGTGACATCGGGCGGACCACCTTCGCCTACTCCGCCGATGGCAGCAAGCTGTACGCGATCGTGCAATCCCCCGCCGCGCAAGCCGCAGGTGGCGAGTCCGTACTCCAGGGCATCTTCGTGGCCTCCGGTAGCCCGGCCAGCGTGACCGGGCCATGGACCAAGATCGGCGACGAGGGCACGCTGGCCGCCTCAGGCTCGGCGCTGCCGGTAGGCTCCGGCTACGGCGTCGGCGTCCAGGCCTGGTACAACCAGGACCTGGCCGTCGACCCCGGCAACCACGACCACGTGTACGCCGGGCTGGAGGAAGTCTTCGAATCCACCAACGCCGGCAGCAGCTGGGTAACCGCCAGCCCCTACTGGAACTACACCCTCACATGCGAAACCACCGCGGCCGGGTGCCCCAACACCACGCATCCGGACCAGCACGCCATGATGATCGCCAACGGCAAGATCGTCCTCGGGAACGACGGCGGCGTCTACAGCCGGCCGCTGTCCGACACCCAGCAGTACGGCGACTGGACCGACCTGAACGCGACGCTGCGGAACCTGCAGTACTACGACGCCCGGGCCGGCAAGCTCGGGGGCCGGACCACCGTGGTCTGGGGCGGGCTGCAGGACAACGGGTCATCGCTCCTGTCCACCGGCAGCAGCCAGATGGCCGAGCCGGCCGGCGGTGACGGCTTCGACGTGATCGTCGATCCGCAGAACGCCAACAACCTAGTCGGCGAGTACACCGACGGCACGATGTACTCCTCGACCGACGGCGGTCATTCGTTCGCCGACTTCGTCTCTCCCACCTGCGTCGCGCAGGCCACCACCGGGATAACCCCGAGGCCTGACTGTGACCCGGCGGCCCGGTTCGTCACCCCGGTCGTGCCGGACCAGCAGAACAAGAACGTCTGGCTCATCGGCGGCCGGTACGTCTGGGAAACGACGGCCGGCTGGCACACCAGCTGCACCGACAGCGCCTGCTCGTGGACAAACGTCTACGACACCGGCGCCGGCCACGCGGTGACCGCCTTGTCGTCGGCCGGCGGCGGCAACGTCATCTACGCCGCGTGGGCAGCCGGCGGAGGCAACCCCGGTGCCAGCTTTGCCTCCGGCATCGCGACCAACTACGGCGGCACCTGGCATCAGGTGAACATGACCGGGCTGCCCAACCGGTACATCGCCGGGGTCACCGTTGACCCGGCCAACCCGGCGCACGCCTACGCCATCTTCAACGGCTACTCCCGCCGGTTCATACCCGGCGGCGGTGTCGGTCACGTGTTCGAGACCACCAACGGCGGCCAGTCCTGGACCGACATATCGGGCAACCTTCCGGACATAGCCTCCGACGCCCTAGTGCTGAGCCACGGCAAGCTGGCACTGGGAACCGACGCGGGCGTGTTCACCGCGGCCGAGGGGAGGGGCGGCGCCACAACGTGGTTCCGCCTCGGAACCAGGCTGCCCAACGCCGCGGTAGACGATCTCACCGACGGCCATGACGGCTACATCTACGCCGCCACCCACGGCCGTGGAGTCTGGCGGATCGCCTTCTAGGCAGCAGACAGGTGTCCCTGGCGGCGAAAAGCCGCCAGGGA
>DATBCR010000410.1:0-3422 GCA_036270375.1 Pseudonocardiaceae bacterium
GTTCTGCTGGATGATGGCCGGCTCGCTGGTGTAGAAGTTGTGCGGCGCGCTCCAGCCGGCCGGATCGGTGATGTCGGTGTTGGTGGAGTAGGCGGCGTTGTTGCCGACCTGGTAGACCAGGTACCACAGTTTCGTCGGTGCGAAGAAGAACACCTGCGGCGCGGTCTTGTACCCGGTGCCGACGGCAGTCTGGTCAGCCCGACCACTGGCTGGAGATCTGGTAGGTGACCTGGCATCCGGTGACGGCGGCCTGTGCGGACGTCGCGACCGTGGCGCCGGCCGCGACGACCGCCAGCGCGAGCGCGCCGGCAATCAAGGACCGGCGATCGGAGAGTTTCATGGGCCACACTCCCATGTTGACAATTGTGTTGCCTGTGTTGCCGCAATCGCGTCGCACCGACGATGGCAACACTGTTTCAGAATTTCAAGGAAAGGGTCGCGCGCTGGCGGTATGGGCCTGAAATTTCCAGCGCTATTCGGCGGTCACGCAATTGTTCGAAATGTCGAACGCGCGGCCGCGTGCAACGATGACCTACATTAAACGGTTTAGCAAATGCCTGTAGAGCGACCTGGGCGGCGTCGTGGCGACCCGTTGACAGGCCCCAGGTGTGGCCGTATGTTCGGGGAGGCTTACACGGTTTAGTAACCCCCATCTAGGAGGGCGATGTACCGCGCGCTGCACGACGGCTGGACCGTGACCGCCGCGCTGCCGCGGCTGTCCGAGGTGCCCGCGACCGTGCCCGGCTGTGTGCACACGGACCTGTTGGCCGCCGGCCTGATCGAGGACCCGTACCGGGACGACAACGAGACCCGCTTGGGCTGGATCGGGCACACGGAGTGGACCTACACCACGGCATTCACGTGGCGGCCGGCCGGCTACGACCGGGTGGACCTGGTCTGCGACGGCCTGGACACGGTCGCCGCGATCACCGTGAACGGCGTCGAGGTAGGCCGAACGGCGAACATGCATCGCACCTACCGCTTCGCCGTCGACCACCTGCTGCACGACGGCGACAACACCGTGCGCATCGTGTTCACCGCGCCCTATGCCTACGCCGAGGCCCAGCGGGCGCGCCTCGGCGCGCGGCCGGGACCCTATGCCGAGCCGTACCCGTTCATCCGCAAGATGGCGTGCAACTTCGGCTGGGACTGGGGACCGACCCTGGTCACGTCCGGCATCTGGCGGCCGATCGGCTTGCACTCGTGGTCCGGCGCCCGCCTGGCCGAGGTCCGTCCGCAGGTCCGCGCCGACGGCGTCGACGTGTCGGTCCGGGTCGAACGTGCCACCGGCGCCGAGGTTCCGGTCACCGCGACGATCGCCGGGCGCACCGTGACGGCGACGCTGGCTCCCGACGAGGCGGCGACCACGCTGAGCGTCGACGTCCCGAATGCCCGGCTGTGGTGGCCCCGCGGCTACGGCGAACAGTTCCGCTACGACCTGACGGTGGCGACCGGCGACGACGTGTGGTCCCGCCGGATCGGCCTGCGCACCGTGGAGTTGCGGCCCGACGCGTTCCGGCTGATCGTCAACGGCACGCCCGTGTTCGTGCGGGGATTCAACTGGATTCCGGACGACTGCTTCCCGGCCAGGACGACCCGCGCCGATCTCGTGCGGCGATTGGGCCAGGCCGTGGACGCGGGCGCGAACGCACTGCGGGTGTGGGGCGGCGGCGTGTACGAGTCCGACGAGTTCTACGACGTCGCCGACGAGCTGGGACTGTTGGTGTGGCAGGACTTCCCGTTCGCCTGCGCGGCGTACCCGGAGGAGGAGCCGTTCGCCGGTGAGGTCGCGGCGGAGGCAAGGGACAACGTCGTACGGCTGATGAGCCATCCGAGTCTTGTGCTGTGGTGCGGCAACAACGAGAACATCGAGGGCCATCAGTACTGGGGCTGGCCGGCCGAACTCGGCGAACTGACCTGGGGCGCCCGGTTCTACTTCGACCTGCTGCCAAGCATTGTCGCCGATCTGGACCCCGGCCGCCCATACTGGCCCGGCACGCCGTACTCCGGCACGCCGGACCGCGACGCCACCGACCCGTCGACCGGCACGGTCCACATCTGGACCGTCTGGAATTCGGCCGACTACACGCACTACGCCGACCACACCCCCCGATTCGTCGCCGAATTCGGCTTCCAGGCCCCGCCGGCCTACGCGACCCTGCGCGCGGCGATCTCGGACGAGCCGCTCACACCGGACTCGCCCGGCCTGCGCCAGCACCAGAAAGCCATTGACGGCAACGAGAAACTGTTACGTGGCCTTGGCGCGCACCTGCCGACACCCACCACGTTCGACGACTGGCACTACTACACGCAGCTCAACCAGGCGCGGGCCGTCAGCTTTGGCGTGCAACGGTTCCGTGCGCTGATGCCGTACTGCATGGGCACGATCGTCTGGCAGCTCAACGACTGCTGGCCGGTCACGTCGTGGGCCGCCGTCGACGGCGACGCCAGGCGGAAACCGCTCTGGTACGAGTTGCGGCGCGCGTACGCCGACCACCTAGTCACCTTCGTCGACGGCGATGTCGCGCTCGTCAACGACACCGACCACCCGTGGACCGGAACGCTGACCATCACCCGCCGGACCGTCGACGGCGCGATCCTGGCCAAGCACGAACCGGTCATCACCGTCGCACCGCGAACCGTTGGCAGAACAGCGTTGCCCGCCACCATCGCAACGCCGGACGACCGGCATGCCGAACTGCTCGTCGCCCAGACCGGCGACCACCGCGCGCTGCGATTCTTCGCCGAGGACCCGGAGGTGGCGTTCCCACCGGCCGCGTACACGGCAACCACCACCCGCGTCCGCGACGGCTGGCGGGTCCACGTGGTGGCCGACACGCTGCTGCGCGACCTGGCGATCTTCCCCGATCGGGTCGATCCCGCCGCCACCATCGACGACCAACTCGTCACCGTGCTGCCCGGCGACGGTGTCACGTTCACGGTTGCCACGACCGCCGACATCGACCCGGCGGCCCTGGTCGCCTACCCGGCGCTACGTTGCGTCAACGAGACAAGACCGCCGAGCGGGCCATGATGCGGGTACTGGCCGTGGACATCGGCGCCACCAAGTTCGCCGCAGCGGTCATCGACGGCACCGGCACCATCCACCGGCGCGCCGAGCTGCCGATCGGCGGCATACCGATGCGCGCCGAGTTGCCGATCGGCGGCACACCGACGCACATCGAGTTGCCGATCGGCGGCACACCGACACGCGCCGACCTGCCAATCGGCATATCGACGGGCGCCGAGCTGCCGAACGGCGGCACACCGACACGCGCCGACCTGCCGATCGGCTGCACGCCGACGCACATCGAACTGCCGAACGGCGGCACACCGACGGCCGTCCTCCAGCGCGTGATCGAGGCAGTGATCACCGACGACGTGGCCGCGGTCGGGATCGGGACGGCCGGCCCGCTGGACCG
>DATBCR010000411.1:0-4380 GCA_036270375.1 Pseudonocardiaceae bacterium
GTGTTTGGGGGTGCGGTGGAAAGGGCCCGCACCAGGTCAAGATCCAGTCGAGAGGCGGAGGCAGCAACCCATGCGTGGAGACAGGAACCTGGTTGGAGCATCCGAACTGGAGCATCCGAACTGGAGCATCCGAACAAGAGCATCCGAACAAGAGCATCCGTGGAGCATGGTTGAAGCAACCTAGTTGGAGCGCGCGGACAGCAGCCGAGCCAACTCGAGCCGCTTGATCTTGGTGGTGGCCGTCTGCGGCAGGTCGGCATGCCGCCACTGCACCGGCTCAGCCATCGGCGGCAGCGACACGGTGGCCGCCCGCCACGCGCCCAGATCCAACGGCCGATCGCCCCGCGTGCACACCACCGGAACCGCCTCGCCGCCCGACCCCTGGACGATGATCACCTCGATCAGCTGCTCAAGGCTGCCGAACAGGGCGTCCTCGACGGCCAACGTGCTGCCGAAGCCCTCGATCAGGTCGACCTCGCGGTCAAGCAGATGCAGGCAACCCCACCTGGTGCGGTAGCCGACATCACCCATCCGCCACCATCCGCCGTCCCGCTGCCCCCGATACCGCTCGTCCTCGCCGAGATACGTGAGGATCCGGCCATCCGTACGCACCTCGATAAACCCGGGGTTCGACTCGGAGACCGGATTACCGTCCCGACTGATGACGCGTATGCCGGTCATACCGGGGAACGGCATGCCGACGCACCGCCCGTCCGCATCCAGTGCACGGCGCCGCGTGAACGCGCGGGCCACCACCGGCCCGACCTCACTCTGCCCGTACAGCTGCCCGAACGCCGGCGCCCGATGCCGCGACGCACGCAGCATGCGATGCACGGTCCGAGGGTGGATGGCGTCGAACGTGCTGCTGAAGTACTTCACGTCGGCCAGCGGACGACGTGGATCGTCGGCCAGTTCCTCCCACCGCATGAACGAGTTCGGGTGCGCCTCCACCACCCCGGGACGCATACGCGCGAACAGGTCGCCGACATGCTTCGGGTCGTCGTCGACGAGCACGATCAGCGGAAAACCGCGCAGCATCGTGATGGCCAGCGCGGTGAACAGCCGCGAGTGTACGAACGACACGTGGATCGCGACCGGCCGACGCTTGCGAACCAGCGCCGCGACCGACGCCTGCGGGCGGTAGCGGGCCTGCAGGGTCCGACCGGTGTGCACGGCTAGTTTCGGCGTTCCGGTGGTGCCGCTGGTGTGCGTGATCAGCGTCGGATGGCCCGGCTGCATCGTCACGGGCGCCACCCGCGGCACGCCGGCCAACCCCGCCAGTTCGACGGCGCCCGGATGGTTGCCCGCGGCAAGAAGCACGCCGTCGGCCAGGTCGAACACGTCGGCAGGCAGGTCGTTGTCCAGCTTGACCTGGTCGGTCAGCAGATGCGGCCGATCCGCGCGACGTACGAGTTCGGCGACAACGGCGCCGTCCAGCTTGGGGGACAACAAAACTGGGATCGCACCGATCCGGGCCGTCGCACACGCCAACAGCGTGATGTCGAACGAGTTGGACTTGTAGATCACGACACGCTCGCCCGGTCGCACATGCGCCGCCCACAGCCGGGACGCGAAGTCGTCGACGAAATCGGCGATCTCCGCCACCGTCGCCCTGCGGCCAAGTTCCGGCGCGGCATCGAGTTCGTGGTCCAGGATCACGACATTCGCCGGATGCCGCGCGGCGGCGCGGTCAAACAACGTCCCGAGCCGAATTCCGCGGTTTCCTACGCGCTGCAGAAACATGTACCCACCCTTTCGGCAGTGGATGGAGATCGAGTGAGCGTGCCGAAATACCGCCAATTTCGCCATGCCCCAGCCAATACCGCCGCCAATACCGCCGTAGTCGGCAATGGCGGGAATGCCGAGAAATGCGATGGGCGCCAAACGTGCCCAACGTCACGTGGTCGACAGCGCTGTCGACTCGGCCGAACTGGTGACCGGGATCCCCTGCAGGCGAACGGCTTCCTGGTCGATCGGACTGATGACCGCAATTTGCCTGCAAACAAGCATCGGCTGGGCGACGACGCAGGCTATTCTTTTTCGATGGCGATCTTGATTCGGTCCAGCGTGGCCGCGAGGTCGCCGGCCAGTTTTGTGCTCCACTCGGCGAAGAAACGCCGTTTGGCGTTTTCGTCCATTTCGGCTGTGATACCGCGAATGCCCTCGGTTGCCGTGCCCATCCGGAAGTGGTGGATGAGCAGGCAGCCGTCGTTGCGTGGTTCGATCTCGAAGGACCACACGCTGTCCTGGCGGTTTCCGGCACTGTCGCGGATCGCCCAGCGGAAGACCCGGCCTGGTTCTGTGGCGACGACTTCGGATTCGGTGCTCCACTTGCCGCGCACCACGGGGGCCCATGCGACCACATCCGCGGAGCGCGTGTTCTCGCCGCGGAAAACCGAGCCGACCTGTGCTGGCGGGCCGGAAATCCACCGGCCGCCAAGGCATTCCACGCTCCACTCGGCGCTGCGCGTGAGGTCCGTGACCACCGCGTACGCCGCGTCCGGCTGGGCCGTGACCCGGATGTCGGCGCGGACCGAGAAAAGCGGCGCGTTCGTGTTGCTGGTTTCGCCCATGCCGAAATCGTGCGTAGTCGGCGTGGGCTCGGTCAACGGTGGAGTGCGCGGGTCCGTCAGGTTGCTTGCTGCGGGCGGGGTTCGGGTGGAGTTGACGAAGGGCCGCCGGAGCGTCGTGCGCCTTGACCCGTGTGGCTGGCAGGATCACCGCCATGCGCGCTGCGTTCATCGAGCGGTTCGGGCCGCCGGAAGTCATCCGGTACGGCGAGGTCGCGGCACCGCGGCCGGGGCCGACGGACGTGCTCGTCGACGTGCTGGCTACCTCCGTCAACCCGGTGGACACGTTCGTTCGGTCGGGGATTTTCCGTACACCCGTTGACCTTCCGTTCGTGATCGGTCGGGATCTCGTCGGCACCGTCGCGGAATCGTGTGCGCCTGGGTTCGCAGTTGGCGATCTGGTGTGGTGCAACAGTCTTGGCCACGGCGGGCGACAGGGTGCGGCGGCCGAGCGGGCGGTGGTGCCGGTGGACCGGCTTTACCACCTGCCGGCTGGTGTGTCGCCGACCGACGCGGTGACCGTTGTGCACCCGACCGCCACCGCCTACCTCGGCCTGTTCACGCACGGCCGGCTGCGGTCGACGGAAACCGTGGTTGTTGCGGGTGCCGCCGGCAATGTCGGAGCCGCGCTCATGGTGCTCGCCGTGCACGCGGGCGCCCGGGTGATTGCGGTCGCCGCAGCGGAGGACGCGGGGTATTGCCGGACCTTGGGCGCCGCCGACGTGTTGGACTACCGCGATCCTCGCCTCGCCGGTGCGCTGCGTGACGTCTGTCCACAAGGGATCGACCTGTACCTGGACACGTCCGGGCAGAACGACTTGGACACCGTCGTCGACCTGCTCGCGTTCCGTGGCCGGATCGTACTGCTCGCCGGCGCCACGTCGCGGCCGGTCCTGCCAGCAGGCCCCCTCTACATGAACGACCGCTCCGTCACCGGCTTCGTGATCTCCCATGCCACCACCGCCGAACTCGCCGACGCGGCCACGATGATCAACCGCCTGCTGCCCACCGGACTCCTGCGCTCCCGGGCCACCGACATGATACCAATCAGCGACGCCGCGAAAGCCCACGCCGCCATGGAACGCGGAGAGTTGCACGGCCGTAGGCTGATCATGGTACCGGACGGAATTGCCTGACAGCGCACCAGATGTGTGGCTCCAGTAACCTGGAGGTTGTTGGATTTCCGCATGTCGACAAGGAAGGGCACGACCATGGCCGTCCAGTTGAACCACCTGATCGTGTGGTCCCGCGACCAGTTGGAGTCGGCGGCGTTCCTCGCCGAGATACTCGGTCTGCCGGACCCGGTGCCGTCACCGCCGTTTACCGCGGTGCAGGTGACGAACGACGTCCAGCTCGACTACCTCAACGCCGGCCGCGACGTGTCCCCGCAGCACTACGCGTTCCTGGTCAGCGAGACCGAGTTCGACGAGATCTTCGGCCGCATCCGCGAGCGCGGCGTGCCGTACTGGGCCGGTCCTGGCCACTCCGGTCCCGGCCGGTTCAACACCCGCGACGGCGGTCGTGGCGTCTACTTCGACGACCCGGACGGGCACGCGCTGGAGATCATCACCCGCCCGTACGGCGGCGGGTAATGCGTGCGGTCGGGACGTCGACCTGACTTTTCCGGTATGTCGTGACTTGCGACCGGGACACGCTCACCAGACAGTGGGATCGGCCGTTCCCGCGCAACCAGTCGCGGACACCGACGACACCCCACCAAACCTGGAGACGAGATGAGCATCCCACTGGTCGACCTGAAACCGTGGTTCCATGGCTCCCACGCGGACCGGGCGCGGGTCGCGGCCGAGAT
>DATBCR010000412.1:0-2557 GCA_036270375.1 Pseudonocardiaceae bacterium
CACCCTGCGCGGCAACGTACTTACCGCCACCTACGATCAGGAACTATTCGACGCCAGCCGAATCCGGGCGATGCTGGCCCACCTGGCCCGCATCCTGGCCGGCGCGGCCGCCCGACCGAACGCCCACCTGTCCGAACTGCCCCTGCTGGACGCCGACGACATCGCCACAGCGACGGCGCACGCCCACGGCACACCACTGTCCTATCCGGACTCGACGATCCACCGGCTCGTCGCCGCACAGACCGCCCGCACGCCGAACGCACCCGCCGTCCGCGGTGGCGACCGAGTCCTCACGTACGCCGAACTGGACCAGGCCGCGAGCCGGATCGCCGGCCACCTGCACGCACAGGGCGTCGGCAAGGGCGCACTTGTCGCCGTGCTGCTGGACCGCGACGTAGACCTGATCAGCACCCTGGTCGGCATACTGCGCACCGGCGCCGGCTACGTCCCGCTGGACAGCCGCAACCCACCGGCCCGCCTGGCTGCCATTCTCGACGCGGCCCGCGCGCGACTCGTCGTGACGACAGAGCGGTTCCGGCCGTCGCTGCCGGCCGACCTGCCCACCGTGTGCCTCGACCGCGACCGGTCCGCCATCGCCGCCGCCCGCCCCGCCCCGGACACACCGGACGATCCGGACTCGTTGTGCCACGTGGTGTTCACGTCCGGCTCGACCGGCACGCCGAAGGGAGTCGCGGCGAGCCACCGCAACGTCGTGTCGTTCACCATGGGACTGCTGGACATTCTCGGCGCCGAGGAGTTCCGCCGCACCCTGTTCACCACACCCCTGTCGTTCGACGCCTGCCTCGTCGAACTGTGGACGCCCCTGTGCACCGGCGGCACGCTCGTCGTCGCGGACAACCTGCTGGTCGCGGATGCCGGCGACCTGGACGACATCACCCTCGCCAACGCCGTGCCCAGCGTGCTCACCGAGTTCCTGCGGGTCGGCCGGTTTCCGGACACCATGCGCACGCTCACCATCGGCGCCGAACCGCTGTCGCCGGCCCTTGTCGATCAGGTGTTCCGGCACTGCGCGGTGGAACGGATCCACAACATCTACGGCCCAACGGAAACCACCGCCTACATCACCGCGAAACGGCTCGACCGCGGCGACGTCGGCCGGATCACCATCGGCACGCCGATCCCGAACTCGTCCGCGTTCGTGCTGGACCGCTACGGCCGCCAGGCACCGGTTGGCGTACCGGGGGAGTTGCTGCTCGGCGGACCCGGTGTGGCCCTTGGCTATCTGCACCGCCCCGACCTGACCACCCAGGTCTTCGGTGGCACCGAGGGAAAGCGGACCTACCGGACCGGTGACCTGGTGACGCGCCGCCCGGACGGCGAACTGGACTACCTGCGCCGCCTGGACAACCAGGTCAAGGTCCGCGGTTTCCGGATCGAACTCGGCGAGATCGAGAGCTGCCTCGCCCGGCATGCCGCCGTCCGCGCGGCAGCGGCGGCCGTGCGCACCGACCCGTCCGGCGAGCCGCGACTGGTCGGCTACGTGGCCGCGACCGAGGAGGTGGTCGCCGAGCTGACCGCGGCCTGCCAGCGTGACCTGCCGGCGTACATGGTGCCGGACGCGATCGTCGTGCTGCCAACGATTCCGCTCACCGCTACCGGCAAGGCCGACCGGCGCGGCCTGCCCGACCCGGCCTGGTCCCGACCCATCGAACCGACCGGCACGGTGATCCGCGAACTGGCGGCGCTGTGGTCGGCCCTGCTCGGCGTCGACACACCCGCAGGCGACTTCTTCGCGCTGGGCGGCGATTCCCTGACCGCCGTGCGCATGATCGACGAGTGCAACCGGCGGTTCGGCGTGGCGCTGCCGGCCCTGACCGCGTTCACCGCACCCACCCTCACGGCCCTGTCCGACGAGATCGAGCGATCGGTCCTGGTCGCCTCGGTCGAACAGGAACAATGCTGGCTCGCCGACCGCCTTGCCGACCAGGACACCCGCCACCTGCACCACGTGGCCGCCGCCATCCACATCGCCGATCCGCCGAGCACCCTGACATTCCGCCACGGAACCTTGCGCAGCACGTTCCACCCGTCGGACAACGGAATCCGCCCAATCCTGACAGCCGACGTGACGATCCCGCTGATCGCCGAGCCGATGCCGGCGGACCAACTCACCCAAGCCATGGCGGCCGAACTGCGCCGGCCGTTCGACCTCGCCGTCGGACCACCGATCCGCGCCCGGCTCTGGCGAACCGGCGACACCCACGTGCTGATGCTGACCGCCCACCGCGTCGCGTGCGACGCGCGGTCACTCGATCTCCTGCTGGCCGGCGGGACCGACCCGACCGACGTCGACTACCCGGATTTCGCCGCCCACCAACGAAACCAGCTCGACGCTGGCGCACTGGACGACGACATCGCCTACTGGCGCGACCGCCTCGACGGCGCGACCGCGCTGGAACTCGGCGTCGACCGCCCCCGCCCCGCCGTGCCCAGCCTGGCCGCCCGCCGCGTCACGGCCGCCATCGACCCGGACACGATCACCCGCCTGCGCAAGGCCGACCCCAACGTGCAGCCCGTCCTGCTCGCCGGTGTACAC
>DATBCR010000413.1:0-4600 GCA_036270375.1 Pseudonocardiaceae bacterium
CCAGGCTGGACCGCTGGAGTGTCTCGTTCACCACATCCGCGGTGAACCGTCCGCCGGACACCTGCACGACGGTCAGGCACACCCCGCTGACCGCGATCGAGTCCCCGTGTTTCGCGTCGGCCGTGACGACCGGTCCGGCCACGGTCAGCCGGGCCGCGTTGGGCAGTTGCTCGACGCCGACCACCGCGCCGCGTTCCTCGATGATCCCGGTGAACACCAGATCCCTCCCAGACTCTGTTTTGCCTATCGAACCGGAACGGCGGATACCCGCAAATCCGGCCCACTCATGGTGACTCGTTCAACCGTGAACCGGTGTGCCGCGGTGATGGTCGCCACGCCCGCGTCGGCCAGCGCGAGCGGTCCCGCGCCGAGCAGCGTCGGGGCGATGTAGGCGAGCACGCGGTCGACCAGTCCGGCGGCCAGGAACGCGCCGGCCAGCCGTGGTCCGCCCTCCAGCAGTACGTCGACCACGTCCTGTTCGGCCAGTGCCGCGAGGACTTGGGCCGGGTCCCTTGTGCGTAGGTGGAGGGTCGGCGCGGTGTCGTCGAGTACGTGTGCGGTGGCGGGTAGGTCGCCGGTGCCGACGACGACTCGCAACGGTTGGCGTAGGGCGTCGGTGTCGGCGTCGGTGCGGGCGGTCAGTTTCGGGTCGTCCGTCACGACGGTGCCCCGGCCCACCATGATCGCGTCCGCATGGCGACGGAACCGGTGCACCTCGGCCCTTGACGGTTCGGCGCTGATCCACCGGCTGGTGCCGTCGGCCGCGGCGACTCGGCCGTCAAGGGTCATGGCGTACTTCCAGGTGACGTGTGGCCGGCCGGTGCGCGCGTAGTGCAGCCAGGCCCGCAGCGGACCGGTGGCCACTTCGTCGGCGAGCGTGCCGATGTGCACGTCGACCCCCTGTGCCCGCAGCGCTGCCGCACCGCCCGCGGCCGCCGGGTTCGGGTCGGTCACGGCGACGTGGACTTCGGCGACGCCGGCTTTGAGCAGGGCGTCCACGCAGGGTGGGGTGCGGCCGTGATGTGCGCACGGTTCCAGGGTGACCACCACGATGCCGCCGCGCGCCCTCTCACCTGCCTCGGCCAGCGCGTTGACCTCGGCGTGCGGGCCGCCGGGCGGGCTGGTCGCGCCGATGCCGGCGACGGCGCCGTCCCGGTCGAGCACCACGGCGCCGACCGGCGGGTTCGGGCTTGTGGTGCCGCGTGCCCGCTCGCTGGCCGCGATCGCCAACGCCATCGCGGCCCGGATCGCCTGCTCGTCGGCCATCAGCCCGACCGGTGGGCCGCGGCGAGCGCCCGCAGTTCGGCCACCGCGGCGGCGGGATCGGCCGCCGAGTAGACGGCCGAACCGGCGACGAAGCAGTCCACGCCGGCCTCGGCGGCCTCGATGATCGTGTCCTCGTTGATCCCGCCATCGATCTCGACGAGCACGGTGAGATGCCCGGTGTCCACCAGCTTGCGGGCGGTGCGCACCTTGGCCAGCACGTCCGCCATGAACCGCTGCCCGCCGAAGCCCGGCTCGACGGACATCACCAGCAGCGTGTCGTAGTGCCGCAGGACGTCGACGTACGGTTCGAGCGGCGTGCCCGGTTTGACGGACAGCCCGGCCAGCGCTCCGGCGGCGTGCAGGCCGGCGGCCAGGCTGACGGGGTCGGCGGCGGCCTCCGCGTGCACGGTGACGTTGTGCGCGCCGGCCTCGGCGTAGCCGATCGCCCAGCGGTCCGGGTCGTCGATCATCAGGTGACAGTCCAGCGGGATGTCGGTGGCGCGCGACAGGGCCGCCACCACCGGCAGGCCGATCGTCAGGTTCGGCACGAAGTGGCCGTCCATCACGTCCACGTGCAGCCAGTCCGCACCGCGCACCGCCGCAGCCTCGTCCGCGAGTCGCGCGTAGTCGGCGGCAAGGATGCTCGGTGCGATCATCGGCTGGGCTGACACGCCCGCAAGTCTAGGAGCGCCGGCATCCCGAGGGTTGTCGCAGTTGCGCAATCAGCAAGATCACCCGATCGTGATCTTGCACGATTCGAACTGGTGTTCGATGCTGGACTCATGGTGATCAACGCAGCAACATTGATGTCCGTGCTCAGGGTGTGGTGCTGGTTCGGCCGCGACGCTCCACCACGGCCGCCGCCAGGTCCAGCAGCGGTTCCCACGGTTCGGTCGATTCGGCGTCCGAGACGTGCACTCCGGCCGCGCGCAGTGTCGCCAGATGGCCGGCGAAGGCGGGGTGACGACGCTGTGCCTCGTCGACCTGCGGGCGCAGCACCACTGGTATGCCCGGCGTGCCGACGGCCTCGCACAATTGGGTCAGGGCCTGGTTGTCGCCGATGCCCAGGGCCAGCTTTGCGATGGAGTTGGCCGTGGCCGGTACGAACAGGTAGCAGTCGGCCACCCCGTACGGTGACGGCTCGCCGGGCAGTCGGCCGACCGAGCGCACCGGTAGGTCGGTCAGCGCGCGCAGCCGGGTCAGCTCGCCGGTTACGTCCAGCCAATGCGCGGCGGTCGGCGTCAGGGTGATCGTGAGTCGCCAGCCGCGGCGGATGGCGGGTTCGGCCAGTTCGGGGCGCAGCCGTCGTTCCACGTCGTGACCGCCGGACGCGATCAGGCACAGCAGCGGGCCGGCCACGTGCTACTCGGCGGGTCGGCGCAGCAGCGCGCAGAACATCGCGTCGGTGCCGTGCCGGTGTGGCCACAGCTGTACGTACGGCCCGGCACCGAGATCGGGCACGCCGGGAAAGAACTCGCGGGCGTCAATCACCTGCGCATCCGTGCGACGCAGAACGTCCGCGACGAGACCCGTCGTCTCGGCAAGGTGCGGCGAACACACGACATACGCGACCAGACCGCCGGGGCGGACCAACTCCAGCGCAGCGAGCGTCAGTTCCCGCTGTAGCCGGGCCAGGTCGGCCACGTCGCCCGGTTCGCGGCGCCAGCGTGCCTCCGGCCGGCGACGCAAGGCACCGAGCCCGGTGCACGGCGCGTCGACCAGTACCCGGTCGTAGCCGCCGGGCAGGCCGGAGTCGCGGCCGTCCACCACATGCACGGTGACCGGCAGGCCGTCGGTGGCCGTCTGCACCAGTTTCGCGCGATGCGGTGCCTTCTCCACCGCGTCCACGGCGGCCCCCCGCAGCTTGGCGAGGGCGCCGAGCAGCACAGCCTTGCCGCCCGGGCCGGCACACAGGTCGAGCCAGCGGGTGTCCGGGCCGGTCAGTGGCACCTTCGTCACCGCGACCGCGCACAGCTGGCTGCCCTCGTCCTGCACCGCGGCCAGCTGCTCCCGGATCGGGTCGAGATCGCCGGGGTCCCCGGCGCCAGGTTGCAGGTGCACGCCGTACGGCGAGTAGGGCGCGACCTCGCCGCCGGTCATCGCGGCCAGCTCCACCGCCGTGACGCCACCCGGCCGGGCCGCGAGGTGCACAGCCGGACGCTGGTCGTCGGCCGCGAGCGCTGCGGCGAGTTCCTCGCCGGTGTCGCCGAGTGCCGCCGCGAACGCCTGCGCCACCCAACGCGGATGAGCCGTGACGAACGCGAGGTGGTTGATCGGATCGGTGGCCCGATCCGGTGCCAGCAGGTCGAACCATGCCTGCTCGTCATGATTGGAAACCCGGCGCAGCACGGCGTTCACGAACCCGGCGATCGGCGAGCCGGCCTCACCGCGCACGAGGTCGACGGTGGCGCCGACCGCGGCATGCGCCGGAATCCTGGTGCGCAGCAACTGATACGCACCGAGCCGCAGCGCGTCAAGCACCGGCCCGTCCACAGTGGACAGCGGGCGTTCGGTACATGCGGCCAGGATCTCGTCCAGCAGCCCCTGCGCCCGAGACGTCCCGTACGCCAACTCGGTGGCCAGCGCCGCGTCCCGACCGGTGATCCGCCGAGCCCGCAACAGCCCGGGCAGCACAAGGTTCGCGTACGCATCCCGCTCACGAACCGCACGCAACGTATCCAACGCCGCCTGCCGAGCCGGATCCTGCACCGGCGGCCGAGCCGGCCCAGGCCGCCGACGCGGCGGATGCGGACTACGCGGCCGAGAAGGCCGACGCCCCGGGGCAGTCATGTGCGGCTCCTCGCGCCGATACCGCTAGTTCCCACCGCACGCCAACCACGCGGCAAGCGCGGACCGCGCAGCCGAGAGGGCCGCCCCGGGCCGGTCATGTGCGACTCCTCGAGCAGACGCCTCTGGTTCCCGTCGCACCGACCCGGCAGCGCGGCGGATGCGGACGGCGCGGACGAGCGAGCTGACGAGCGAGGGCAGTCATATGCGGCTCCTCGCGCCGATACGCCTACCCGGCGCCGGGCCAGGCCGACAACGCGGCGACTGCCGGCGGCCCGGCCGAGCGGGTTGGTGCGCGGGGGCGGTCATCTGCGACTCCTCGCGCCGATACGCCAGCGGCCCAGGACAGGTCGGCCAGCAGCACGGCGGCCGACTGAAACGCAAACGCCGCACCCACTCCTCGCCGGACCAGGCCGACGACGCAGCAACTGTGGGCGGCCGGCCGAGCGGGCTGACGCCCGGGAGCGGTCATGTGCGACTCCTCGCGCCGATACGCCTACTCGGCGCCGGGCCAGGCCGACGACGCAACGACTGTGGCTGCCCAGCC
>DATBCR010000414.1:0-1603 GCA_036270375.1 Pseudonocardiaceae bacterium
CCACACCAACAGCGGCACCCTCGCCGCCGGGGCGATCGGCACACCGGCCACGGCAGAGAGCGTCCGGTGACCGCCATGGAGATCGACCACACCAACAGCGGCACCCACGCCGCCAGGACGATCAGCACACCAGCCACGGCAGAGAGCGTCCGGTGACCGCCATGGAGATCGACCACACCAACAGCGGCATCCTCGCCGCCAAGACGATCGGCGCACCGGCGCTGGTGGCCGGGGGCATCGGGTGACCGCCGCGTTGTCGGCGACGGCGCCCGCGCCGACGCCGGTGCCACCCGTGGTGTCGATGGTGGGTGTCGGCAAGTCGTTCGGCCGTGGACAGCGGTCGGCGGCCGCGTTGGCGGGTGTCGACCTGCGGGTGGAGCCGGGCGAGTTCGTGTGCCTGCTCGGCGCGTCCGGCTGCGGCAAGACGACGCTGCTGAACCTGGTCGCCGGCCTCGATTCACCGTCGACGGGCCAGATCACGCTGAACTCGGCGCGGCCGGCGGTGATGTTCCAGGAGGCCGCGCTGATGCCGTGGCTGACCGCCGCTCGCAACATCGAGTTGGCGCTGCGACTGGCCGGGGTGGGGCGGGCGGATCGCCGAAGACGTACCGCACAGTTGTTGGACCTGGTGCGGCTCAACGGAAGCGGCGGCCGACGGCCACACGAGCTGTCCGGTGGCATGCGGCAGCGGGTCGCGCTGGCAAGAGCGTTGGCGTGCACGGTGCACGGCGTGTCAACGGATCCGGACGAGTTGCCGTCACTGTTGCTGATGGACGAGCCGTTCTCGGCGCTGGACGCGATCACACGGGACGTCCTGCAGGCGGAACTGTTGCGGGTGTGGCAGATGACGCGGGCGGCGGTGCTGTTCGTGACCCACGACGTACGCGAGGCGGTGCGACTGGGTCAGCGCGTGGTGCTGCTGTCGTCCCGACCCGGCCGGGTGGTGCGCGAATGGCGGGTGGACGGCATGTCCGGCACCGAACGCGCCGAAACGGTCGACGAGATCAACGGCCGCCTGCGGGAGGTGATCTCGCGCCATGCGGCCACCTGAACACCAAGCGGCGCAACACGAGTCGCCGACCGTCGGCGCGGGCCTCGGAAGTCACACCACCAGCGGCGATCGGGCCGGTCAGGACACCGTGACGGCCGGGCTGCCGGCCTCGCCGACTAGGTCACCGTTCGGTGCCCTCGCATCGCTGATGGCATCGAGGGGGTCGGAGTGCGTTTCGCCTGCCTCACGGATAACGGGCACTGTATCCATGAGACGCGTCGTTGCCATGTCGACGGCGTCGAGGGGTCGGAGTGCGTTCTGTCTGTCTCACGGATATTGGGCTCTGTATCCATGAGAGGCGTCGCGACCATGCCAGCACCGGGCCGCTCCCGTCGACGGGAGCGCTTTTCGTCCGTCTCACGGATAACGCGCTCTGTATCCGTGAGACGCGTCGCGACCATGCCGACGCCGGGCCACACCGGCCGGCAGCGGTGCATTTCGCTTGTCTCACGGATAATGGGCTCTGTATCCATGAGGCGGACCGCGACCACGCCAGCACCAGGCGGCACCCGTCGGCGGGAGTGCGTTTCGCCCGCCTCACGGATAATGCGC
>DATBCR010000415.1:0-14412 GCA_036270375.1 Pseudonocardiaceae bacterium
CTGCACCTCGGTGTCACCGAGGCCGGCCCGGCGTTCCAGGGCACCATCAAGTCCGCCGTCGCGTTCGGCGCGCTGCTGCGCCAGGGCATCGGGGACACGATCCGGGTGTCGCTGTCCGCCCCGCCGGTCGAGGAGGTCAAGGTCGGCATCCAGATCCTGCAGTCCCTCAACCTCAAGCAGCGCAAGCTGGAGATCGTGTCGTGCCCGTCGTGCGGCCGGGCCCAGGTGGACGTCTACAAGCTCGCCGAGGAGGTCACCGCCGGCCTGGAAGGCATGGAGGTGCCGCTGCGGGTGGCCGTGATGGGGTGCGTCGTCAACGGGCCGGGCGAGGCGCGGGAAGCCGATCTCGGGGTGGCGTCCGGCAACGGCAAGGGGCAGATCTTCGTGCGCGGCAAGGTGATCAAGACCGTGCCGGAGCACCAGATCGTGGAGACCCTGATCGAGGAGGCGCTGCGGATCGCCGAGGAGACCGGTGACCTCGTCGGCGAGGCCGGTAGCCCGGTCGTCACGGTGTCCTGAACGGCCCGATCGCCGCTGGTGGTGTGACTTCCGACGCATTGTCCGGCCGGCATTGCGTCGGAAGGGTGTTTTCCGGAAACGTCATGCGCAGACCTGACCTCGCATCTGGCACGCTGGACAGGTGCTGAGGCTCGGTGGCGCCCGCCTGCTCAACGATCGCGACCTCGTCGCGGTCCGGTCGATCCTGGACGCCGACCCGGTGGCCTCCTGCATGGTGTCCGCACGGGTCGAGGTGGCCGGGTTGGAACCGTGGCGGCTCGGCGGCGAGATGTGGGGCGCGGACACCCGCCCGTTGCGCGGGGGCCGGCTGGACGGCCTGTGCTTCGCCGGACCCAATCTGGTGCCGCTGCACGGCAACCAGGCCGCGTTGCGCACGTTCGCGGACCGGGCGGCCCGCCGTGGCCGGATGTGCTCGTCGCTGGTCGGGCCGGCCGAACAGGTGCTCGGCCTGTGGGAGGAGCTGATCACGGACTGGGGTCCGGCCAGGGAGGTGCGGGCCGACCAGCCGCTGATGGCGATGGGCACGGTGCCAAGGGTGCCGTTGGACCCGTTGGTACGGCCGGTGCGGCCGGAGGAGTTGGACCGCTACCTGCCGGCCGCGGTCGCCATGTTCATCGAGGAGGTCGGCGTCGACCCGTGTGCCGAGGACGGCGGCCTGAGCTACCGGGCCAGGGTGTCCGAGCTGATCGCGGCCGGCCGGGCGTTCGCCCGGTTCGAGGCCGGTGACGTGGTGTTCAAGGCCGAGATCGGGTCGATGTGCGCGAAGGTGGGCCAGATCCAGGGCGTCTGGGTGCATCCGGACCGGCGGGGGCACGGGTTGGCGACCCAGGGCACCGCGGCCGTGGTGGACCGGTTGGTGCGCGGGTTCGGCCGCAGCGCGAGCCTGTACGTCAACGGCTACAACACACCCGCGAAGGCGGCGTACCGGCGGATCGGGTTCCGTCAGGTCGGGCAGTACGCGACGGTGCTGTTCTAGGCGTACCACGGTGTGATGTGTGACCGGGCAACTGTCGTGTGTCTGGTCGCGTCGTAGGGTGAACGCATGTCCGTTCGTTCGCTGCTGCAGCCAGGTCAGCTCTCCCCGCGTCGGCCGGTTCCGGCGTCGATCGCCCGTCCTGAGTACGTCGACAAGCCGAACCCGGCCCGGGACACCAGCGACGGCGTGCGGACGCCCGAGGTGATCGACGGCATGCGGGTGGCCGGCCGGCTGGCCGCGCAGGCACTCGCCGAGGGCGGCAAGGCGGTGAAGCCGGGCGCCACCACCGACGACATCGACGCCGTCGTGCACGAGTTCCTCTGCGACCACGGCGCCTACCCGTCCACGCTCGGCTACCGAGGCTTCCCGAAGTCCTGCTGCACGTCGCTGAACGAGGTCATCTGCCACGGCATCCCGGACTCGACGGTGATCCAGGACGGTGACATCTGCAACATCGACGTCACGGCCTACATCCACGGCGTGCACGGCGACACCAACGCGACGTTCGTGGCGGGCGAGGCGAGCGAGGAGGCCCGGCTGCTGGTCGAACGCACCCGTGAGGCGACCGAGCGGTCCATCAAGGCGGTCAAGCCGGGCCGGCAGCTCAACGTCATCGGCCGGGTCATCGAGGCGTACGCGAAGCGGTTCGGCTACGGCGTGGTGCGCGACTTCACCGGTCATGGGGTGGGACCGTACTTCCACGGCACACCAACGGTTCTGCACTACGACGAGCCGGCAGTGACGATGGAGATCAAGGCCGGGATGACGTTCACCATCGAGCCGATGATCACCCTGGGCACCATCGACTACGACGTCTGGGAGGACGGCTGGACGGTGCTCACGAAGGACCGCAAGCTGACCGCCCAGTTCGAGCACACCCTGCTGGTCACCGAGGACGGCGTGGAAATCTTGACCCTGCCGTGATTGGTGCTCTGCTGGTCGCCGGTACTACGTCCGACGCCGGCAAGAGCGTGTTGGTGACCGGGTTGTGCCGGTGGCTGGCGCGGCGCGGGGTTCGGGTGGCGCCGTTCAAGGCGCAGAACATGTCCAACAACTCGGTCGTGACGCCGGACGGCGGCGAGATCGGGCGGGCGCAGGCGGTGCAGGCGGCCGCGGCCGGGTTGGCGCCGAGTGTGCGGTTCAATCCGGTGCTGCTCAAGCCCGGTGGCGATCGCACGTCGCAGGTCGTGTTGCTCGGCAAGGCTGTCGGCGAGGTCACGGCACTGTCCTATCAGGACCGCAAGGCCGAACTGATGCGCACCGTGCTGGCGACGCTGGCCGATCTTCGGGCCGAGTTCGACGTGGTGATCTGTGAGGGTGCCGGCTCGCCTGCCGAGATCAACCTGCGTGCCAACGACATCGCGAATCTGGGGCTGGCGCGGGCGGCCGACCTGCCGGTGGTGGTGATCGGGGACATCGATCGTGGGGGTGTGTTCGCGCATCTGTTCGGCACGCTCGCGCTGCTCGAACCGGCGGACCAGCGGTTGGTGGCCGGGTTCGTGATCAACAAGTTCCGTGGTGATCCCGGGTTGCTCGAACCGGGGTTGCGGCAGTTGACCGCGTTGACCGGTCGGCCGGTGCTCGGTGTGCTGCCGTGGCACGACGGGTTGTGGCTGGACGCGGAGGATTCGCTGTCGTATCCGGCAGACGGGGTCATCGGGCGGTCGGCGGCGCCGGTTGGCGAGCAGTGGTTGCGGGTCGGGGTTGTACGGCTGCCACGGATTTCCAACGCGACGGACGTCGAGGCGCTCGCGGTCGAGCCGGGGGTCAACGTGCGGCTGGTGACCGAGCCGTCCAGGCTGGCGGACGTGGATCTGGTGGTGCTGCCCGGTTCCAAGGCGACGGTGGCGGATCTGGCCTGGTTGCGGCGGACCGGGCTGGCGGATGCCGTTCGCGCGCATCACGCCGCCGGCCGGCCGGTGCTCGGGATCTGTGGCGGTTTCCAGATGCTGGCCGGCACGTTGACCGATCGGGTGGAGTCCGGGGAGGGTATCGTCGCCGCGCTCGGCTTGGTGGACGTGGATATCGAGTTCGCGCCGAAGAAAACGCTCGGCAATCCGGTCGGGACGGCGTTCGGGGCGTCGGCGCAGGGTTACGAGATCCACCACGGCCAGGTCACCCGGCGCGGTGCTGGACTGCCGGCGCTGATCACCACGGCGGACGGCGAGCCCGAGGGCGTGCTGGCCGGTCCGATCGCCGCGACCCATTGGCACGGCCTGCTGGAGAACGACGACGTGCGACGGGCATTGCTCGGCTGGGCGGCCGAGTTGGCCGGGCGGTCGGGTTTCCGGCCTGGACAAGGCGTGTCGTTCGCGCGGGCGCGGGCCGAGCGGTTGGACGTGCTCGGCGATCTGGTGGCTGATCACCTGGACACGGCCGCGGTGTCGGCGTTGCTCGAACATGGTGCGCCGCAAGGCATGCCGACGATCGGCCCGTTCATCACCTAAGCCGTCGCGTCGTCCTGGCTCGTGATCAGTTCGGTCAGGTACTCGCCCGCTTCGCGGGTGGCCCGGTCCGGATCGCCGTCGCGGATGGCCGCGAGGAGGCCGTCGTGTTCGATGGTCCAGCCCGGTTCGGTCTGTTCGGATGTGGCGGCCACGCTGGCCCGGACCACCTCGGTGAGGCCCTGGTACAGCTCGGTCAGCAGCGCGTTGTGGGAGCAGCGGACGACGGCCTGGTGGAAGCGGGTGTCGGCGTCGATCGCGGCGTCCCACTGTCGTGCGGCGACGGCCTGGTTGCGTTCGGTCAGGGTTTCGGTGAGGTCGGCCAGTTCGCGGGCGGTGCGGTGGGTCGCGGCCAGCCGGGCGCCCTCGACCTCCAAAGCCTTGCGCACCTGGAGCACCTCGCGCAGTTCCGGCCCGCACATCCTGCGCAGCGCGCCGGAGATCTCGCTGGTGGCCCGGACGAACGTGCCGTCGCCCTGGCGGACTTCGAGCAGGCCGGCGTGCGAGAGCGCCCGGACGGCCTCACGCACCGTGTTGCGGCCGACGCCGAGGATGCCGACGAGTACCGGTTCCGGCGGGATGCGCTGGTCGACGGCCCAGTCCCCGCTGGTGATGGCCTGCCGCATCTGCTCGATCACCTGGTCCACCAGACCGGTGCGTCGGGTGGTGGTCAACGGCACAGCATCATCCCTTCATCCGAACATCCTATGTCTGCCATACTAGCTGCCATGCCGACCGATCATCCCGTGCTGCCCGCTCCGCCGGTGGCAACCCCGGTCGAGTCGGTGGTCACGGTTCGTGACCGGCGGTTGGCGCTGTTGCCAACCGCTCTGCTCATGGTGGCGATCCTGCTGGTCGCCGCCAACCTCCGCCCTGTCGTGACGAGCCTCGGCTCGGTGCTGGACGAGGTTCGGGGTTCGCTGCACACGTCGTCGGCATGGGCCAGCGTGCTCACGGCCGTGCCCGGCCTGTGTTTCGGGCTGGCCGGCTTCCTCGCGCCACCGCTGGCTCGACGGCTCGGGCTCGCGCGTGCGATCGGGCTTGCGATGGCCGTGTTGACCGCTGGTGCCATCGCCCGGGTGCTCGACGGTCCGGGCGTGGTGATCGGTGGCACGTTGGTCGCGTGCGCGGGCATTGCGGTGTGCAACGTGCTGATGCCGGTGGTGGTCAAGGAGTCCTACCCGCATCGGATCGGCCTGGTGACCGGGCTCTACACGGCGGTGTTGCAGTGCTCGGCGGCGCTCGGTTCGCTGCTCACGCCTCCTGTCGCCGCCGCCGCCGGTGGGTGGCGGCCGGCGCTCGGGCAGTGGGGGCTGTTGGCGGCGGTTGGGACGCTCGGGTGGGCGGTGGCCGCTCGGCATGGCCGGGCTCGTGCCACGACGATCGTGCCGGATTCGCCCGTCGTTGCTCGGCGGTCGTTGCTGCGGAGCCGGCTCGCGTGGACCGTGACCGGGTTCTTCGGTCTCCAGTCGATGTTCGCCTACGAGATCATGGGCTGGGCGCCGCAGGTGCTGATCAGCGCCGGGGTGTCCCGTGGCGAGGCCGGTGCGATGGCGGCCGTGATGAGTGTGCTCGGGGTGCCGATGAGCCTGGTGCTCGCCCCGCTGGCCGCTCGTCGGCCCAGTCAGTCCGGGTGGCTCGTCGGGCTCACACTGGTGGCCGCGGTTGGGATCGCGGGACTGCTCGTCGCGCCCGGTGCGGCGCCGTGGCTGTGGTCGGTGCTGGTCGGGCTCGGGATGGGTGTGTTCGCCATCGCGGTCGCGTTGATTCCGTTGCGTACCAAGACATCCGTGGACACCAGGGCGTTGTCCACGATGTCGCAGGGCATCGGCTACCTGCTGGCGGCGGTCGGGCCGCTGGCGTTCGGCCTGCTGCACGGCGCGACCGGCGGCTGGACGGCGTCGCTGGTGCTGATGCTGGCCGGGGTCGCGGTGCAGGTCGTGTTCGGGGTGTTCGCCGGGCGGCCGAAGTACGTCTGACCTTTTTTAGTTGCCCAGCGGCAGGTTGAGCAACGCGTTCTCGACGACCTCCGGCATCGCCGGGTGGATCCAGTACTGGCCGTGCGCCATGGATCGGGCGTCCAGGCCGAAGCTCATCGCCTGGATCAGCGGCTGGATCACGGTCGGTGCCTGCGGGCCGATGATGTGCGCGCCGAGCAGTTGGCCGGTGGCCGGGTCGGCGATCAGCTTGACGAAACCGGTGGTGTCCTCCATCGCCCAGCCGTACGCGATGCCGGCGTACTCCTGTTCCGACGTCACGAAACGCAGGCCGCGTTCGATCGCCTGCGCCTCGGTGAGGCCGACGGACGCGATCTGCGGTGAGCTGAACACCGCGTGCGGCACGAAGCGGTGGTCGGCGGCCTTCGGCGCGTCCGGGTGGGCCAGGTTGTGGCGGACGATGCCGGCCTCGTGATTGGCGACGTGCTTGAGCTGGTACGGGGAGCTGATGTCGCCCAACGCGTACACACCGTCCACAGTGGTCTGCTGGAACTCGTCGACGATCGCGTAGCCCGCCTCGTCGGTGGCAACGCCGGTCGCGGCGACGTCCAGCAGGTCGGTGTTCGGCTGCCGGCCGACGGCGACGAGCAGCGCGTCGCCGTCGACGGTTTCGGCGCCGTGCTGGCCCTCCGCGTGCAGTCGTACCGTGTCGCCGATTCGTTCCGCGCGAACGGTTTTCCGCTCCAGCCGGACATCCCAGCGGCGTTGTGCCAACTCGGTGAACCGGCTGCTGACCGCCGCGTCCTCGCCGCGCAGCAGCATGTCCGAGCGGGCCACCATGGTGACGTCGGTGCCGAAGGACGAGAACACGTGCGCGAACTCGGCCGCGATGAACCCGCTGCCAAGGATGGTCAGGCGGCGGGGCGGTTCGTCCAGCCGCATGATGTCGTCGCTGGTGTGGTAGCCGGACTCGGCGAGGCCGGGGACGTCCGGGATGATCGGGCGGCTGCCCGCGGCCAGCACGATCCGGTCGGCGGTGATCGTCTCGGTCCGGTCGGCGACGTCGATGTCCAGCGTTTTCGGGCCGGTGAAGCGCGCGATGCCTTGGTACACCGTGACATTGCGGTTGTCCGGGTGACTCGTGCGGTAGACCCGGCCGCTCTCGGCGATCGGGTCGATGCGGCCGAAGATACGGTCCCGGACATCGGTCCACCGGACGCCGTGCAGCTCACTGTCCACACCGAACCGTGGGCCGTGCGTCGCGTAGGCGGCGATGTCGGCGGTGTGCACGAACATTTTGGTGGGAATGCATCCGACGTTCAGGCAGGTGCCACCGAACACGCCCTTCTCCACCTCGGCCACCTGCCAGCCCGCGAATTCGGGGCCGAGGATGGAGTTGCCGGAACCGGTGCCGATGATCACCAGATCGAAATGCCGCACGTCGTCATCCTGTCGCATGGTTGAGTGGCCGTCCGTTCGCCTGTTCGCTGCAACGGACGGCGGTGCCGGATGATTCCGGTCCAGGCTTCAGGCGGCGTAGACCGGCGTGATGATCGCCCTGGCCAGAGTGTGGAAGACGAGGTTGAAGCTGGCCACGGCGGGTGTCACGGAACTGTCCACGCCGAGGGTCGGGACGTCGACCGCGTGCACCACGTAGTAGTAGCGGTGCGCACGGTCACCGGCCGGTGGGGCCGCGCCGCCGAACGCCAGGGTGCCGTAGTCGTTGCGCACGTGGAACGCACCGTCCGGGAGGGTGGCGTCGCCGGCACCGACACCGCCGGCCAGTTCGGTCACGGCGGCCGGGATGTCCACCACGAACCAGTGCCAGAAGCCGGACGGGGTCGGCGCGTCCGGGTCGAAGCAGGTCACCGCGTAGCTCAGGGTGCCGTCCGGGGCGTCGGACCAGCTCAGCTGGGGTGAGATGTTGTCGCCGCCGGCACCGAACCCGTCGAACACGTGACGGTTCGACTTCGGTTCGCCGTCCCGGACGTCCGTCGAGCTGACGGCGAAGGAGGCGACGGCGGGCAGCAGGCTGTACGGGTCGGCGGGGACGGGGCGGTCCAGGCTCATCGAGATGTCCTCCAGAGCGCGAAGTTCCAGTTTGCTTAACCTATCGATATGGTCTGGACGGCGCGATCTCGGTCGCTGTGGGTGACAATATGACGCGGTGGTTGGGCAATACGAGCGTGTGTCACTCTATTGGCGGTATCCGATCAGTGAGCGCTCCGGGTAGCCGGGCAGGAGGAGCGGGGCATGGAACGGCCAGACCGGTCCCTGGGCAAGATCGACGTCGACAGACCGTCGGCCGCGCGCATCTATGACTACTTCCTCGGCGGGGCGCACAACTTCGAGGTGGACCGGCGGGCGGCCGAGGCACTGGCGGAGGTCTACCCGGCGCTCGGCCTGTGGATGCGGGCAAACCGGTCATACCTGCGGCGCGCGGTGAACTACCTGGCCAAGGAGGGTGTCGACCAGTTCCTGGATCTCGGATCCGGCATTCCGACGGTGGGCAACGTGCACGAGATAGCCCAGCGGGCCAACCCGGCGGCGCGGGTGGTGTACGTCGACATCGAACCGATCGCGGTCACGCACAGCAACACGATCTTGTCGGGGAACGAGCTGGCGGTCGCGATCCGGGCGGACCTGCGGGACGCGGCGAAGGTGCTGTCCGATCCGGTGGTCAACGGGTTACTTGACCTGTCGCGTCCGATCGGTCTGATCCTGGCTGGTGTGCTGCAGTATGTGACCGATGCGGACGATCCGGGCGGGATGATCCGGGAGTACACGGAACGGTTGGTGCCGGGTAGCCATGTGGCGATGTCGCATCCGACGATGGATGAGCTGACGCAGGAACGGGTTGCGGGTGCGGCCGAGGCGAGCGATGTGTACCAGCGGGCGGAGACACCGTTCCAGTACCGCACGAAGGCCGAGTTCGAGACGTTCTTCGCGGGGCTGGAGCGGGTCGAGCCGGGCGTGGTGAACATGTGGGACTGGCGACCCGAGCTTGGCGCCGACGGCGATGAGTTCGACGGCCAGGTGGCCGGATTCGCCGGTGTCGGGCGAAAGTAGCCCCGTCGGTTTCTTGGATATGTTGGGACGATGGACCTACCGACGGCGACACCTTCGATTCTGGCCATGGCCGGTCTGGCTACACCGATGTCCATACGGGTGGCTGCGACACTCAGCCTTGTCGAGCGGGCGGGGAGCGCGGGAGCAACGGTAGAACAACTCGCCGCCGAGACCGGGACCGTGACATCGGCCCTCCGGCGCTTGCTTGATCACCTGGTCGCGATCGGTGTCTTCGACCTCGATGGGGAGTCCGGGCGTTATCGGCCCACGAAGCTCGGTGCTCAGATGGGTGAGGACGCCCCGGAAGGGATCAAGCCTTTACTCGACATCAACCGCGCTGGTGGGCGTGCCGAACTCGCCTTCGTCGAACTGCTCGGCACAATCACCACCGGCGGTCCCGCCTACGTGCACCGGTACGGTCGTGAATTCTGGGCCGACCTCGACGCCAAGCCTGAATTGCGGCGGTCATTCGACGCCCAGATGAACTGGCGATTCCAGGTGCAGGCGCCGCAAATCGCCGAACGTTTCGACTGGAGCCGCTTCGCTCAGATCCTCGACGTCGGCGGGGGTGATGGGACCGTGCTCACCGCGATCCTGCACGCCCATCCCAACGTTCGCGGACGGGTACTGGACCTCGCGCCGACGACAACCGCCGCTACCGACAGATTCGCGGCGGCCGGGCTGGATGACAGGGCCGGTGTCGTTTCCGCCAGCTTCTTCGACCCACTGCCCGCGGGGGCCGACGCCTATCTTCTGTCCGACATCCTGCACGACTGGGACGACGATCACGCCCGCGAGATCCTGGCCGGGTGTCGTCGGGCCGCCGCGCCGAACGGCACGGTGGTGGTGATCGAGCCGGTGCTGGGGCAGGGGGCCGACACTGCGATCGATCTGTTCATGCTGATGTGTTTCAGCGGCCGGGAACGGACGGTCGACGCGCTGACCAGACTGGCCGCCGACTGTGGACTCGTGCTCAACGGCTCAAGTCCGGTGGCGGACAGGCGGACGGCACTGGAGTTCGGCGTCGCACCGCACGAACCCGGCTGACGAGCGCCGACGGTCGCGGCGAGCACTAGCATGGGCCTGACGCTAGGCGGCGGCTGCGGAGGAACCCGGTGCGAATCCGGGGCGATCCCGTCACTGTGACCGGCTAGCCGTCGCCCCGCGCGGTGTGGCCACTGGACGAGATGAACTGTCCGGGAAGGCCGGGCGACGGCGTTGATCCGGGAGCCAGGAGACTCCGGTCGCCGCATTACTCCGACCCCGGGGCGGGTGACCCCGAGGAGGGATGTTGTTGTGGCTGCCTCGATTCTTCTGCTGTCCACCGCTGACACCGACCTGCTGGCCGCCCGCGACTGTGGTGCCGGGTACCGGGTCGCCAACCCGGCTCGCCTTGCCGTCGCAGATCTGCCCACGTTGCTTGACGGCGTCGACATCGTCGTCGTTCGACTGCTCGGTGGGTTGCGGGCCTGGCCGGACGGTGTCGACGCCGTCCGTCACCGCCGGGTTCCGCTTGTGTGCCTTGGGGGTGAGGCATCCCCGGACGCCGAGTTGATGGCCCGCTCCACCGTGCCGGGCGGTGTCGCCACGCAAGCGCTTGCCTACCTGGTCGAGGGCGGTCGGGACAATCTGCGGGAGTTGGCCGGCTTCCTGTCCGACACCGTCCTGCTCACCGGTGAAGGGTTCGCGCCGCCTGTCCGAACGCCCTCGCACGGCCGGCATGGCTCGCGTCCGCACGATCCCGCCCGTCCCACTGTCGGCATCGTCTTCTATCGGGCCCATCACCTGGCCGGTAACACCGCGTTCGTCGACGTCCTCACGGACGCGGTCGAGGCCGCCGGTGCGAACGCCGTGCCCGTGTTCTGCGGCTCTCTCCGTGCCCTGTCCGCATCCGCCGCTGACGATCTTCGTGGGCTGCTCGCCGACTGTGATGTTCTGATCACCACCGTCCTCGCCGCGGGGGGCGCGGTGCCGGCGGGCGCGGACGACGACTCCTGGGACGCCGGGGCACTGGCTGAACTGGACGTGCCCGTCCTGCAGGGCCTCGTGCTCACCTCGTCGCACGCCGACTGGACCGCCTCCGCTGCCGCCCTGACGCCGATGGATGCCGGCATGCAGGTCGCCATCCCGGAGTTCGACGGCCGGCTCATCGGCGTTCCCTTCTCCTTCAAGGAAACCGGTGCGGACGGCATTCCCGTCTACCGGGCCGATCCGGAGCGGGCCGCGCGGGTGGCCGGTATCGCCATGCGGCTGGCCCGGTTGCGGCATGTGCCGGCCGACGAGAAGAGGATCGCCATCGTGCTGTCCTCGTACCCCACCAAGCATTCTCGGGTGGGCAACGCGGTCGGCCTGGACACGCCGGCTTCCGCCGTCGCGTTGCTCGCCGCGATGGCCGCCGCCGGCTACGACCTCGGTGCTCTTGATCCGGCCACTGTGGACGGTGACGCTCTCGTGCACCAGCTGATCGCGGCCGGTGGGCACGACGTGGAATGGCTGACCGAGGAGCAGATGGCGCAGGCGGCGATCCGAGTCCCCACACTCCACTACCGCGAGTGGTTCGACCGCCTGCCAACCACTCTCCACACCAAGATCGCCGAGCACTGGGGCGCGCCGCCCGGTGAGCTGTACGTCACCGACGGCGAGATCTACGTTGCCGCGCTGAGGTTCGGCAACGTGGTGCTCATGATCCAGCCGCCGCGTGGATTCGGGGAGAACCCGATCGCCATCTACCACGACCCGTACCTCCCGCCCAGCCACCAGTATCTCGCCGCCTATCGCTGGCTGGACACCGAGTTCGGCGCGCACGCCGTCATCCACCTCGGCAAGCACGGCACGCTGGAATGGTTGCCGGGCAAGGGACTCGGCCTGGCCGCCGACTCGGCGCCGGACGCCGTGCTCGGTGACCTGCCGCTGGTGTATCCGTTCATCGTCAACGATCCCGGTGAGGGCACGCAGGCGAAACGGCGTGCGCACGCCGTTGTCGTCGATCACCTGATCCCGCCGATGGCGCGTGCCGACACCTACGGCGACCTGGCCAAACTCGAACAGCTCCTGGACGAGTACGCCACCGTCGCCGCGCTCGACCCGGACAAGCTGCCCGTGCTGCGCGCCCAGGTGTGGGAGCTGGTCACGGCCGCGCAACTGCACCACGACCTGCACAAGGACGAACAGCCCGCCGCCGACGAGTTCGACGACTTCGTCCTGCACATCGACGGCTACCTCTGCGAGATCAAGGACGTCCAGATCCGCGACGGCCTGCACATCCTCGGCCGGGCACCCGTCGGCGACGAACTGGTCAACGACGTGCTGGCCGTGCTACGCGCCCGGCAGGTGTTCGGTGGCACCGTCGGCGCGCTGCCGGGACTCCGCGCCGCGCTTGCCGTCCACTTCGGACTCGACGAGCAGGAGCTGTTGGTCGAACCGGGTCTGCCGGCCAAGGCGCCGGCCGCGTTGACCGACGTGGTGGACGGCCCGGCGCACACCTGCGCGGATGTCGTCGACCTCCTGGAAGCCCTGGCCCGCAAGCTGGTTCTCGGCTCCCAGGTGCTGCACTGGCGGGCCGACTCGGTACCGCTGGTGGTCCGGGAAGTCCTCGGCACCGACGCCAACGACGTGACAGCCGTGACAGCGGTGCTGCGCTTCGCCTGCGAACAGGTGGTGCCACGACTGGCTCGCACCACCGACGAGATACGCAACGTCCTGCGCGCCCTTGACGGCCGTTTCGTGCCGCCGGGTCCGTCCGGCTCACCGACCCGTGGCCTGGTGTCCGTCCTGCCCACCGGCCGCAATTTCTACTCCGTCGACCCGAAGGCCATCCCGTCCCGCAACAGTTTCGACACCGGCGCGGCCCTCGCCGACTCGCTGCTGGCCCGCCACCGCGCGGACACCGGAGCGTGGCCGCGCAGCGTTGGGCTCACGGTGTGGGGGACATCGGCCATGCGGACGCAGGGCGACGACATCGCGGAACTGTTGTGGCTGCTGGGCACCCGACCCCGCTGGGACGACGCGTCCCGCCGTGTCACCGGCTTCGAAGTCGTCCCGCCCGCCGAACTCGGCCGACCCCGGATCGACGTCGTGGTAAGGATTTCCGGCTTCTTCAGGGACGCGTTCCCGCACGTCGTCACGCTTCTCGACGACGCGATCCGAACCGTCGCCACCCTCGACGAACCCGACTCGGACAACTACGTGGCCGCGCACTACCGCGCCGATCTCGACACGCACGACGACGAACGCCGGGCGAGCACCCGGATCTTCGGCTCCAAACCCGGCGCGTACGGGGCCGGCCTGCTGCCCCTGATCGACGCCCGCAACTGGCGCGACGACGGCGACCTCGCCGAGGTCTACGCCACCTGGGGCGGCTACGCCTACGGCACCGGCCTTGACGGCCGCCCGGCAAGGGACGACATGGAAACGGCCTTCCGGCGCATCCAGGTGGCCGCCAAGAACGTGGACACCCGCGAACACGACATCGCCGACTCCGACGACTACTTCCAGTACCACGGCGGCATGGTCGCCATGGTGCGCTCGCTCACCGGCGCCAACCCCGCCGCCTACGTCGGCGACTCCGCCGTCCCGCACGCCGTCCGCACCCGCACCCTTGGTGAGGAGACCAAACGGGTGTTCCGGGCCCGAGTGGTCAACCCGCGCTGGATCGCGGCGATGCGCCGCCACGGCTACAAGGGCGCGTTCGAACTGGCCGCGACCGTCGACTACCTGTTCGGCTTCGACGCCACCGCGGGCGTCGTCGACGACTGGATGTACGCAAAGCTCGCGGATAGCTATGTGTTCGACGAGGAGGTCCGCGAATTCATGCGGCAGGCCAATCCGTGGGCGCTGCGCGGCGTGACCGAACGCCTGCTGGAGGCTTCCAATCGAGGCCTGTGGGCCGAACCCGACCAGGATGTCCTGGACCGGCTGCGTGCCGTCTACCTCGAACTGGAGGGCGACCTTGAGGGTTAGTCCGCCGTGACCGCGGTGTCGTACAACTGCTGGATGTCGTCGTCGAAGTAGCTGCTGTACGAGGTTTCCGGGGTGTCGCCGCCGGTCTCGTAGCCGCCGATCACACCGACGACGACACCGAGCCCGCTGGCCGGATCGACGTTCGTCACCCACGGTCCGCCGCTGGTGCCGTCCGGGAAGTTCCCGCAGTCGAACCGCATCTGGTAGCGCTCCTGCTCCCGGGTGGTCGTGTCGCAGGTGACCGGTTTCTCGCTGTCGTCCGGATAGCCGGCCACCCGCACCGACAGGTCGTAGCCCAGGTTCGTGCCGAGCTGGTTGCCGCCGGCCACCGACTGCACCGAATCCGTGCTGCCCTGCTTGTGCACCACGAGGAAACCGAAGTCCAGGTCCTGGTCGGAGTCGCTGATCCAGCGCGGGTCCACCACAAGGCGGCTCGGTGTCCAGATGCCGTACGGGTCCTGGCCGTCGTGGTAGCCGGGCACGAACGCGATGTCCGTCCGGTAGTCGC